>JBAYGL010000254.1:0-7719 GCA_041666725.1 Limisphaerales bacterium | reverse complement strand
CCCTGATCGTCTCCGAACTGAATGCCCAGGGCATGACCCACGTGGAAATCTGGCTGCGCTACTACGCCGAGGAAGCCGACCGCGTCCCGCTCTCGCCCGGCGAAGTCATCCCGCCGCACGAAGACCCACCCTTCGACCGAGACCGCTTCCTGCCGTTGCGGCCCATTCCTCTCGAAGCCCACTCCGGCTGGCTCCCCGGCGACGACGACCCGCCGGCCGACACAGAAGCCGATGACGAGCCAGACCCGCTTGGCCTCGCCGCCGTGGACCGCGAGATCGCGGCGGCCAAGCAGGAGTCCTCCGGGGAAGCGCCGCCTAATCCGCCGGACGCCGCGTTGGAAGCGCAGCTCCGTGCCAGCGAGCCGGACAACTGGACTCCGCCTGCCCAACAACTTGCCGCCCAAAACGTCCCGCTCCTCCCGCCCGCCGAACTCACGGACGAGACGCTCACGCCGATTCTCTGGGAACTCCTGCACAACCTCGCCCTGCGCGGTTTCTACGTCCTGCACACCGACCACCTCAACGACTACGACCTCTACGCCGAGCTGTGGACACGCGGCCTGCGCGAGCCGGCACACCTGCCCGAGCGCAACCCGCGCGGCGGCTGGTTCCACGACTTCCTCGGCAGTTGGGGCACGGACGAAATGCAACTCTGGCTCCGCCACTACGCCACCGACGGCGAACGCGCCCAGCACGCGAAGGAATACCCAAAGGACAAGCTCCCGCCCAAAGAAAAACCCGTCAGCAACCGCGACTGGCGTCTGCCCAAAGGGCCGTTTTGAAATTGGAGCGCTAGAAGCGCACACCAAGCAGGCAGCCGTCCGGTTGGTCAGTCAACGCAGCGCGAACAAACTTCGGATCGTGAATATCCAATCCAAAACCATCCATGATTGGCTTGTCTGGTATGTCGTCGGTGTTCACCATGCAGATGTATTGAAAGCCAAGCCTCTCTGATTCGGCTTTTGCTCGCGCCCACGCTGCGGCTTTTTGTCGCTCGTCCACACCGTCGAACATCGGGCTGTCATGTAGCAACATTCCGGGATGATTGGGGCGCTCTGTCCAAAGCTGCGTCAAGGTGAGGTCGTAGCAGAAGACCTTCATGTTCTCGATGCCGGTAGCGCCAGTGCGTTGGATTTCGACATCGAAATGGTAGCCATTCTTTCGGACTTCAATAATCAGGTTGCCGGGCGCGTCATAAAGCGCTTCTGAGTTCGCGTTGAACGACGAGATGGCTTTCTCTTTTGCTGAGGAACGGTCTTCCAAGTCTTGCTGTGTCGTTTGACGCAGGGTTTCAAGTTCGATTTTGATCTGGCTTCGCCCTTGTTCCAGTTCCTTGAGTTGTTTGATTCGGCGACCGACTTCCGCAAGCTTGTTTTGAGCGTCCTGCCGCAAAGCTTGTAACCGGTTGTATTCGGCCAACGCGCCGTGAGTTTCGAGAACCTGCATGAACGCAGCCCGGCGACCATCAAGCTCAACCACCTCCTGCTTGCGTTTTGTTACCTCGCGCTCCAGCCGTTCCGCTTCGGCAGATAGAAATTCTCGCCGCCCACGAACCAGCGCATGGTGGAACTGCTTCACATCCTCCAGCCGTTTCTTGACGAGATCCGGTAATACGACGCCAGCTTCACCGTAGGCTTCTTCAAGCGTCTTGGTTGCTCGATCAGCATCAGCCGGTCCGGTTTCCTCGGCAATGCTCCGACGATAGTGTTCCAAAAGCCGTCCGTCCGTCACGTTCTGGTTCGCGATCCCATGAATCTGCAGGGTTAGGGCTGACGCTTGTTCTTCAATGCGCTCATATTCAGGATGCACTTTGAACGCACGGAGGTTTTCCTCGGTTCGTTTCCCTGCTTGCTCAAGACGAACACGCTCCGCTTCCAGTTCTCCGAGTGAACCCGATACAAGTTGGGCAACACCCGCTTCCGAAGCCTGCTTATAGACTTTCAACAGATTGCTCTTTTCACGGAGCAGTTGCCATTGCCGTGCGTAATCCCAACCCAAGCCGAGCAGGAAAGCATTGCTGATTTGTTGTTCGCCCACCTTTGTCTGGCGATGATGTCGGAAGGCTGAACTGAACGCATCGCGTCCACTTCTGGCAAAGAACGGAAAAAGACTTCTGAAGCGCGGCGTGAACGGCTGCGGTCCTTCCTCTGCTGGCAGACCGAATGCCACCTCACCCAGGCAACGTGCCCATTCGGTGGACTTCATCTGGAAGCTTCCCCCGCGAATCGGCAATAACAAATCGGTGGGAGCAAACGAGATGTCGCCTTCGATCTCGACCTTGTTCGGGTGGTCGAGGCCGCGCGTCACCGATACGTCTTTGCCTCCAAGCCGCAAATCTAAAGTGAACCTCCAGTCGTGAAGCTCCTTCTTTTTTAGACTCGTGCCCGCTTTGCCACCGAGGCAGAAGTGAATAATTTCAACCAACAACGATTTCCCCGCGCCGTTGCGGGAGTCCTTCTGACTCGACTTATCCGTCTTGTCCGCCAGCACGACGTTGAATCCTGGTTCAAACTTGACCGTGCGGAACGTTGCTTTGTTGGCTCTGAGGGATCGAATCATTTCGCGATCCTCCGAATCAAACCGCCATCAAGTTCGACCAAGCCCATCGCAAAAAGCAAATCAAGGCCGAGCACCAAGCGCTCGAACGTGGCTATCTGCGGCACATCCCGCATCTCATCCCAAAGCTGTGTCACCGTCTTCGTCGTCTTGAGCCGCTCCAAAATCAGCGCGCCGATGCCGAGCAACGAGTCCAGTGGATTGATGTGTTTGGTCGGAAGGATCATGGCTCAAACACCTCGCACTTCTGGAACAGGTAGCAGAGAACTCCCAAGCCAGCACCTTGGCGATCAAAGTTTGAACTGCTGGAACTGGAGAAATCATGCAGTGCGGTAAACAGCGCGTCTCCGCTGATTCCCTTTGCTAGAAAATCATTGTAGCGGGTCACAAAACCGGTCTTCAACCGTTCGGGAAAGTGAGGGTCAAGTCGTGTGACGCTTTGAACAAAACCTTCGACTTCGTTGAAGACGCTCAATCCAAGAGTCAGTTTCAGGCGCACCTTATCGGTGAGGCCGTTCTTGCGCATCTTCTCCAACGGCGCTGTTGGCGTGGTGGGATTGCTGGGCGGGAGTGCTCCGCCAATCACTCCTTGGCAGACGACTTCCAATTCGGCAAAGCCAATTGTCGGGACAGCTTGTTCAAGTCGGCTGAACACCCATGCTTCATGGTCAGCTTTCCATCGCCGCAAAGTATCAACCGTGAAAGTTGACTCCTGCGGATCAACTTCATCGTGGTGGTTGCCGCAGAGCAATAGAAGGTTCTCGTAGGAATTGAGATAATCTGCGGACTTGGTGGAATCGTGACGAGGACCACTTGGGCTTATCGAAATGATGTGAGCAATTTTGCCTATGATGGCTTCACGATCCAAAGGTGTGGCTTCCTTTACCAGCGGTTTGCGACACTCCGGATGAGCACAACGCGCCGCCGCCAGCCCCCAAAGCAGTTTGAGGTCGCGTATTTTGTAGCTTCGTGTTGGGTGGTTGTTTGGCACGTTCAGAAACTGTCGTTTGCTTCGTCAGGAGTTTGCCAAGTCTTTCATCATGCGCAACCGAGCTAAAGCCCTAGCTTCTTGAACCGGTTGTTCACTTCCTTGAAATGAAAGTCGAGCGAGCAGAGAGCTTCGAGTTTACCGGACCTCATGGTTTCAACGCGACTACTTTGCCGTCCTGCCAGACGTAGATGGGCGTGCCGTGGGCGCGGGCAGTCGTGCGCGCGGCCTGTCCGGCGCGGCGCAGGGCGCGTCCTGCGGGTGTGAGGCGGGGCATCGGGCGCTTCGTTTGCTTGGTTCGGTTCATGGGCCAATCTCCAGCAGTTTCGGTGTCTCCTGCGAATTGTCATACACTTCCCACCGGTCAGCAAGCGGGCGGTAAGTGTTCTGAAAATTGTCCCAGCCACGCACGTAGCGGCGCAGCACGTCAGCGCGCGGGACGTTGTGCCCGCCCTGTTTCACGCGGGCGGCAATGCGGCGCAAAGCCAGTTGCGGCGAGTGCAATCGCAGAAAGATCATCTCAATGCGATAGCCGGCGGCTTTCCACTTTTGCAGGCGTCCCACATAGCCCAGCCCGCTCAACGTGGTTTCAAAGGCGAAATCAGCCCGCGCCTTGGCGAGGCGATCCAGTTCCGACAGCAACAGTCGCCCGCCAGCCAGTGAAGCCAATTCCGGCCGGAGCGGGGACAGTCCGGCGGCGATGAGGTCGGCGTTCACGAAGCGAATCACGCCCGCGCCCTTCGGCAGGTATTCCCGTGCGAAGGTCGTTTTGCCCGCGCCGTTCGGCCCGGCAATGACAATGCAACGAGGCGTTTTCATTCGTGTGATTTCGTGTGCATTCGTGGTTAAGAGCTTCCGCCTCCTCACGTCGGCGGCTACAGGCCGAGCTTCTTAAACCGATTGTTCACTTCCTTGAAATGGAAGTCGAGCGAGCAGAGGGCTTCGAGTTCGCCTTTCTTGAAATGCTTGGCGACTTCGGGCGTGGCTTTGAGTTGCTCCACGAAATCTGCGTCGTCGCGGCCGGCGTGTTTGACTTCCCAGGTTTTCATCGCGGCGTCCTGGCAGAGTTTGTAGGCGGCTTCGCGGGTGAGGCCCTTGCGGATGAGCGCCAGCAGCACGGTCTGGCTGTTCCACATGCCGAGCGAGAGGCCGAGGTTCTTCTTCATGTTCGCGGGATAGACGACGAGGCCGTCCATCAGGCGCGTGAGCAGGCCGAACATGTAATCGAGCAGCGTGCAGCTGTCGGGGAAGATGATGCGCTCGACGCTGCTGTGGCTGATGTCGCGCTCGTGCCAGAGGGCGACGTTTTCCAGCGACGCCATCGCGTTGCCGCGCAACACGCGCGCGAGGCCGGTGAGGCGTTCCCAGGTGATGGGATTGCGCTTGTGCGGCATGGCGCTGCTGCCCTTCTGGCCTTTGGTGAACGGTTCTTCGGCTTCGAGCACTTCGGTGCGTTGCAGATGGCGGAACTCGACGGCCCAGCGCTCGATGCTCGCGCCAACGAGAGCCATCACGAGCTGAAATTCCGCGTGGATGTCGCGCTGGACGACTTGCGTGGCAATGGGCGCGGGACGGATGCCGAGCTTCTTGCAGACGTAAGCCTCAACGCGCGGCGAGAGATGCGCGCTGGTGCCGACGGCACCGGAGATTTTGCCGACGGCCACGACCTGTCGGACGCGTTCGAGGCGTTCGAGCGCACGACCGAACTCGTCATGCATCAGCGCGAGCTTCAGGCCGAACGTCGTCGGCTCGGCGTGGATGCCGTGGCTGCGGCCGATGCAGGGCGTCAACTTGTGTTCGCGGGCACGCCGGGCGATGGCGGCGCGCGCGGCCTTCACGTCGGCGATGAGGATGTCCGCGCTCTGCACCATCTGCACGGCGTAGCAGGTGTCGCCCACGTCGCTGCTCGTGAGGCCGAAGTGGAACCAGCGGCTGGCGTCGTCGTTGATCTTCTCGGCGACGGCGGTGGTGAAGCCGATGACGTCGTGGTTGAGCACCTTCTCCAGTTCCTTCTGCCGCGCGACGAGGCCGGGCAGGTCGGCGAACCACGCGTCGCAGCCGGCCTTGAGTTTGGCGAAGTCGCGTTTGGGGACGATGCCCTCCTTCACGAGGGCCTCGCTGGCGAGCAGTTCGATCTGCAGCCAGAGCTTGAGTTTGTTTTCGTCGGTCCAGATGGCCCGCATCTCGGGGCGGGAGTAGCGCGTAATCATGCGCGCCAAGGAGAAAGGAAAAATGCGAAAGGCAAAAGGGGAATCCGCGCCCCGTCGAAACGAAAAACCCGCCGCAGTCTGCTGCGGCGGGCTGGAAGCGGGCTGCCGGAGCGGTCAGCTCACGGCTGGTCGTAGTTGCGAAGCTTGCGCAGCCAGATGTTGCGGAAGCGCATCGGGTTGTTGTGGTCCTGAAGCAGGATGAAGACCTCGGGCGCGTGCGGCTTGTCGTAGTTGCCGTTCTTCTGGTGCGGGGTGTTGCCCTGGTATTCCTTGCGGTGGTGGACCACGACGCCGTTCTGGATGACCGTCACCGCGGCCTTCTTGGCGATCTTGCCCCTGGCATCCCAGCGCGGAGACTCGAAGACGATGTCGTAGCTCTGCCACTCGCCGGGCTTCTTGCTGGCGTTGACGAGCGGCGGCGACTGGCCGTAGAGCGCGGCGCACTGGCCGTCGGGGTAGGTCGGGTTCTGGTAGGAATCGAGCACCTGCACTTCGTAGATGCCGTTGAAGATCACGCCGCTGTTGCCGCGGTGCTGGCTGTCGCCCTTCACCTCGGCGGGCGTGGCGAATTCCAGGTGCAGCTGGAAGTCGGCAAAGGTGTCCTTGGTCTGGATGCTGCCGCTCTTGGGAGCGACTTCCATGTAGTTGCCCAGTGTCGAATTTGACTGCGCGGCCGCCCTGGGTTCGCCCATCAGAATTTGAGCTCCCTTCTTTATGTCCGCATGTGCCGACCTTTTGCGGCTCTGCTGCTCGTTGCAGATTTTCCAACCAGCCTCGCCTTTCGGGCCGCTCCACTTGGACAGATCCTTGCCGTCGAAGAGCACCACGGCGTCCGAGGGCGGCGGGGCAAGATGGCTGAAGGTCGCGCCGGACGTGACGACGGGCGGCACGGGCCGGTCGCCGTCATGGACGTGCCATTTGGTGCCGGGGATGATCGGCGTGTTGGAGTAGCCGACGCCTTTTTTGGCCGCCGGCGCATCCGCCGCGGGCAGGGTCACGGCGGCGCCGAGGACGAAGAGGGGGATGAAACACTTGGGCGAGAGGAGATGCTTGAGCATGGCGCGCATCATTTCGGCGGGGGAAAAAAAGGCAAGTCCGTTTCCGGCGGGCGATGCCGCAGTCGCAACCTTCAGGTTGCGCGCCGGCATGAAAGGCGGGCGCGGGCTGAAGCCTGCGCCTACGGCGAGACCGCGAGCCGCTCTTCCGCCGGGGCGCGGCCCATGAGCACGCCCTGCTCCTTGTAGGTCTTGAGCATGAAGTGCGTGGAGGTGGAGATGACGCCCTGGATGGTGGCGAGCTTTTCCGCCACAAAGGTGGCCAGCGCGCGGAGGTTGTTGCCTTCGAGCACGACGAGCAGGTCGTAGCCGCCGCTCATCAGGTAGCAGGTCTTCACCTCGTCATACTTCGCGATGCGCTCGGCCAGGCGGTCGAAGCCGCCGCCGCGCTCCGGCGTGATCTTCACCTCGATGACCGCGCGCACGGTGTCGCCGCCGACCTTCTCCTCGTTGAGCACGGTGCGGTAGCCGAGGATGGTGCCGTCGGCTTCGAGCGCCTTGATCTGCGCGGCGATCTGGGCCTCGGAGACGCTCAGCATGGCCGCAAGCTGGGCGGGTTTCAGCGAGGCGTCGTCTCGGAGCAGTTTCAGCAAAGTGTCCATGCGCAAGGTGTAGCGGGAAGCCGCGCGGCTGCGAAGACTTTTCCACTTCCAGGACGGCCCGCCGCCCTGACGTCCACCGATTTGCCGCTCGCCAGTCCGCGCCGCTTCCGGTAGCTAGAGGCCGCCCATGACCAGCCGACGCGACTTCTACGAGCAACGCGCCCCGCAGCGCGTCCGCGAGGCCGGGCGCCATTACCACACGCTGCTCAACCGCCACTTCGCCTTCCTCATCCCGCCCGGCCAGCGCGTGCTGGAGGTCGGGTGCGGCCTGGGCGACACGCTCGCCGCCGTCCAGCCCGTGCGCGGTG
>JBAYGL010000253.1:0-7729 GCA_041666725.1 Limisphaerales bacterium | reverse complement strand
GGCGAACTTCACGGACAGCTCGATGACGCGGATGTGCTCCTCGTAGTCAAGCGTGGGCGATTCGCCGGTCGTGCCGCAGGGGACGATGCCGTCCACGCCGCCCCTGATCTGGGCTTTGATTAGGCGTTCGAGGGCGGTTTCGTCGAGCTGGCCGTTCGACTGAAATGGGGTGACGATGGCGGTGTAGGTTCCGGTGAACATGGGTGAACTGGGTTATTTGACCGAGCCGAGCAACAGATTGCGGGTGGTGAGGAGGTTGCGCAGTTCGAGCAGGGCGCGGACGGACTGGCTCTCGTCGTCATACTCGAACTCATGCACCTCGTCGTGAACGGCCACGTAAAGCGTGGTCTCCTCGACGTAGCAGCTCTCGACAAACGCGAGGTTCAGCAGGGTGTCCTGCACTTCAACAAACAACGGCCCGGTCATAAACAGGGCGCACACTCTGGGGAAACCCAACGATTTGGCGAGCCCGTTTTTACCAGAACGGCCGGGAACGGGCGCATTCGGGCACTGCCCCCGGGGCGCGGCGTTCACGCCGCAGAAGGCAGCGAATGAACGAAACGCCCCGGCAAATACGAGCGGTTTCTGCGCCACCCACCCTGCTGCGGCTTGAAAGCCGCGCTCCTTCGGGGGGGGCAGTGTCAAGATGCGCCCGCCGGGAACACATCGCAGTCCTGCAGCACGATGATGGAGTCGGTGCAGTCGCTGCCCGGAAACTCCGCACGCGCGTCGCGCTCGTTGGTCCGCATTGACCGCGCCCTGTCGCGACTAGAGTGGAGACTTCTTCTTGCCTTTGCCCTTTTTGGCCTTCGGTTCGCCAGACGCAGTTTCTCCGGGCTTGTTGGGGGTGGGCATCGGAGCCTTGACCTCGGCGCGCCAGGCCACGAGGCGGGCGTGGAGTTCCTTCGCCTTGTCGGGCATCGTTTGCGCGAGGTTCTGCGTTTCGCCGATGTCATCGCGGAGGTTGTAGAGTTCGAGTTTCCCATCCTCGAGGTATTCCATGAGCTTCCAGTCGCCGCTCTGGATGAGGCTCACGGGCGTCGTGCGCCAGAGGCCCGGTCCGGAACCGAGGTAGCCGGGGAAGTGCTGGTAGATGGCGTCGCGCTGGAGCTTCGCCGACGGGTCGCGGAAGAGCTTCACGAGGCTCTCGCCGTCGAGGACCTGGCGCGGCTTGGGCGCGGCGGCGAGTTCGAGGAAGGTCGGGAAGATGTCCACATGGATGGTGGGCACCTCGCACTTCGAGCCGGGCTTGACCACGCCGGGCCAACGGACGATGAACGGCTCGCGGGTGCCGCCCTCGTAGAGGCTGCCCTTGCCGCTGCGCAGCGGAGCGTTGTCGGTGATGCCGCCGCCGTCGTCGCCGGCCTTGCCCTTCTTGCCCTTGCCCTCCGCGCCCGGCTCGCGGAGGAGGCCGTCGGGCCGGGCGTAGCCGCCCACGCCGCCGTTGTCGCTGGTGAAAATGAGCACGGTGTTGTCGGCGAGTTTGAGGTCGTAGAGCGTCTTCATCACGCGGCCGACGCTTTCGTCCACGCTGGCAATCATCGCCGCGTAGGTCGGGTTGCTGTGGCCGCCGACGCCGGGCTTGGGCTTGAACTTCTCGATGAGGTCCCCCTTCGCCTGATGCGGTGAGTGAACGCCGAAATGCGGAAGGTAGAGGAAGAACGGTTCATCCTTGTGGCGCGTGATGAAGTCCACGGCCTTGTCAGTGAGGAAGTCGGCGAGGTAGGTGCCCTTGGAGTATTCCGTCTTCGGGTTTGTCGCGAAGTCGAAGTGCTGCCCCATGCTGACGATGGCTTCGTCGAAGCCGCGCTTGCCCGGCAGGTAGTCACCCTGCTGGCCGATGTGCCACTTGCCGAACATCCCGGTCGCGTAGCCGGCGGCCTTGAGTTGCTTGGCGATGATGTCGCGGTCGAGCGGAAGTTCGGTGACGTTGTCCACCGGGCGCAGAGGGCGCCTGCTCCAGTCGAAGCGGTCGATGCCGCCGACGGTGTAAACGCCCGTGCGCGCGCCGTATTGTCCGCTCATCAACGCGGCACGCGTCGGCGTGCAGTTCTGGCAGTGGTGATGGCTCGTGAGCTTCATGCCCTGCGTCGCGAGCCGGTCAATGTTCGGCGTCTCGTAATATTTGCTGCCGTAGCACGCGACGTCCGTGTAGCCGAGGTCATCGGCCATGATGAAAACGATGTTGGGGCGTGACGCGGCGTGCGCGCTCCAAACGGCGAGGGCGAGCAGCGCGAGGAGAACAAGGTTTCGCTTCATGAGTATTCGTCAGACGTCGCGAGGCGGGGGTGAAGTTTCATCAAAGTTTCCCCGCCGCGCAGGAGAGCGTGGCTTTCGTTCGAACGCGGCCGAGGACGGTCAAGACGCGAGATGGTTTCAGGCGCATTCCGGGGGCTTCAACGAATCTCGAAATAATCCCTCCTTTGTTTCCAACACCACCCGCGCTATGCTGGCGGCAGCGCAAAGCGAACCGAGCCATGATTCAAGACACCATTTCCCAGATCGAAGCCCGCATCGGACAATCCGCGGTGAAGGACGATTCGAAGACCGAGCTGCTCACGTTGCTGGGCACGCTCAAATCCGAAGTCGCCGAGCTGTCCAAGACGCACGATGAGCAGGCGCAGAGCATCGCGGGCTTCACGCAGGTGTCCGCCCACGAGGCCACGCGCGAAGAACCGGATCCGGCGCTGGTGAAGCACTCGCTCGACGGGCTCGCGGCATCGGTCACCGGCTTCGAGAAGTCGCATCCGAGCCTGGTGAGCATCGTCAACCGCATCTGCACGACGCTGTCGAATCTTGGAATTTAGCCGCAGGAGCTGCGCGATCACTCCAGCTCCGGCGCAACTTGCCCGCGCGCGTTCAACCTCAACCAGGAACTCAATATGGCCAAAGGAAACAGAAGTCAGAAAAAAGAAATCAGGAAGCCGAAAAAAGAGAAGCCCAAGGCGGCACCGGCAACTTCCCGACGAGGCTCCTGACAGCGCCCGCTTACCGGCCGTGGAGCATCCCGCTGAGTATTTCGGGCTGCCTCAAGGCTGGACTCGATGGGTTCAATTGCTGAAGGCCTTCCCTGATTGCTGATTACGCAGGGGCCGATTCGTCCCGCGCAAGCTCCACTTTTGGATTGGGCCGAAGATCGACCCCAGCTCCCGGCGCCAACCCCAGACCGTGAGCAAGCAGTCTTGCCCCCGCAGGAGCTGTCGCGCACTCACTTCTTGAAAACGGCGGCCTTCGCCGTCAACCCCGCCCGCAGCTGCGAGCAGACGAGATCGCACAATTCGAACAGCGACTTGTCCGTGATGAAGTAATAGGCATTCAACCCCTCCTTGCGGCGCCCCAGCATGCCCGCCTCGGTGAGCACCTGAAGATGCCGGGAGACATTGGCCTGCGTGAGCTCCGTCACCGAGACCAGCTCGGACACGTTCTTCTCCCCTTCCTCCAGCGCGGCGACAAGGCGCAGCCGGCTCGGCTCGCCCAGCACCCGGAAGCGGGCGGCGATGAGTTCCACGGCTTCTGGCGTAAGCTGTTTTGTTTTCATGACAACAGTCAGGTTGACATTCCATGTATGAGTGAATAATTATACACAAGTGCCTGTGGCAAACTGCGCAGGCCCACACTGAAAGGCAACATGAAAATTGAAAATGCCATCCGCATCCTCGCCGGCACCATGGTTCTCACGAGCCTGGCGCTCGGTCACTTCGTCAATCCACACTGGCTCTGGCTCGGGGTCTTTGTGAGCGTCAACCTCATCCAGTCCGCGTTCACCGGCCTCTGTCCGGCGGAAAACATCCTTCGCCGGCTTGGAGTTGGATGCGGGCAGCCCGGCGACGATTGCGGCGGGCCAAAGTGCGGCCGATGACTGGCAAGCCGCAGTCTGCCGCCGAAAACGCCCGGCGGCTTGATAGTTCCAACGCAAACGGCAAATCTGCTCTCACACCATGCTCGCCACCCGCACCATCACGAACAGCTACCAGGATTTTCAATTGCTGGAGTTGAGCAAGCTCCTGCACACGGAAGGCCGGGGGCCGTTCATGGTTGTGCAGGAAGGCTGGGCGCCGGACGATTCCAGCTCGCGGCATTGCAGCTTCGTCCTAACCCGGCGCGGGACCTGGCTGCACTACTACCTGTTCCTCGCGCTGCCGGAGGAAGTCCGCCGGCGCATCGCGATGTTCGACACCGTGGCGGATGTCTTCTCCCGCGCCGAGACGATGCCCGCCCGCGTCAAGGTGGAGGATGCCTTGTCCTTGCAGGAACTGCTGCACGACTCCGGCTTCGAGCCAGACGCGGCTGATGAGCAAGGGCGTGTGCTCTTCGAGGAACTGCGTCGCCGGCATCCGGGCGAACTGCTGCCCAAACTGGAATCCAAGCCATGAAACTTCTGTTTCCCCTTCTCGTCGTCGCCCTGCTGGCGGCGTGCAAACGGCACGAAACGCCCGCGTCGCCTTCCGCGCCGCCACTGCCCGCCGCCGTCGTGCGAGTGCAAAAGGTCGAGTCGCAGCGGCGCATGGCGGTGGAGGAGATCGTCGGCACGGTGCGGCCCAGGCTGTCCGCCGCCGTGTCGGCCAAGGCGGGCGGCAGCATCGAGCGGATGCTCGTTGCGCCCGGCCAGGCGGTGAAGACCGGCGAGTTGCTCGCGCAGCTTGATGCGAGAGAGATTCAGGCGCGGCTCGACCAAGCCACGGCCCTGCGCGAGCAGACGGCCAAGGACTTGCAACGCTTCCAGAAGCTCATCGCCGACAAGGCGGTGACGCAGCAGGAGTTCGACGCCGTGCAGGCGCGCCAGCGCGTGGCCGCCGCCGCCTTGACCGAGGCGGAGGCGCAGCTTGGCTACACCAGAATTCTCGCGCCCTTCGACGGCGTCATCACGCACAAACGCGCGGACGTGGGCGACCTCGCCACGCCGGGCCGGCCCCTGCTGGAGTTGGAAAATCCCGCCGCGCTCCGTCTCGAAGCGGATGTTCCCGAAGCGCTCCTCGCCAACCTCAAGCTCGGCGACCGCCTGCCGGTTCACATCGCTGCGCTGAAGACGGAACTGTCCGGCAACATCAGCGAAATCGCCCCCGCCGCTGACGCGGGTAGCCGCACGTTCCTCGTGAAGCTCGACCTGCCGACCGCGCCCGGCCTGCGGAGCGGGCAGTTCGGGCGCGTCGCCATTCCCGTCGCCGAAGTGAACGCCCTCCGCGTGCCCACCAGCGCCGTCGTCGTGCGCGGGCAGATGGAACTGGTCTTCGTCGTTGCCAACCAGCAGGCGCAGATGCGCCTCGTGAAGACGGGCAAGCGGCTTGGCAGCGAGATTGAAATCGTCTCCGGCCTGAACTCCGGCGAAGTGCTCGTGGTCGGGGGCGCGAGTGCCTTGACCGACGGCCAACCGTTGCAGGTGAAGCCATGAGCGCCGACGCCAAATCTTCGTCCTCCCCCGGCATCGCCGGACGCATCGCGCGCGCGTTCATTGATTCCAAGCTCACGCCGCTCATCATCGTCACCTCGGTGCTGTTGGGCATCGCCGCCGTCGTGCTGCTGCCGCGCGAAGAGGAGCCGCAAATCAAGGTGCCGATGATTGACGTGCTGGTGGCCATGCCCGGCTTCAGCGCGAAGGAAGTAGAGGAGCGCGCCACGCGCCCGATGGAGAAGCTGCTCTGGGAAATCCCCGGCGTGGAATACCTCTACTCGACCTCGCGCCCCGGCGAGACGCTCGTCATCGTGCGCTTCAAGGTCGGCTCCGACCCGGACACCGCGCTCTCGCGGCTGACCGAGAAGCTGCGGGCGAACTTCGACCGCATCCCGCACGGCGTCGCGTGGCCACTCATCAAGCCCAAGTCCATTGACGACGTGCCCATCCTCGCGCTGACGTTTCACAGCGCGCGCTACGACCACCTCACGTTGCGGCGGCTGGTGGCGCAGGTGGACGACGCGGTGAAGCAGGTGCCGCTCGTCGCGGAAACCACGCTCATCGGCGGCGCGCGCCGCGAAGTCCGCGTGCTGCTCGACCCCGCGAAGCTCGCCGCGCGCAACCTTTCGCCCGCCGGCCTTGTGCCGATGCTGCGGCAGGCGAATCGCCAGTATCGCTCCGGTGAACTCACGGCGGGCAACCAGGCCGTGGTCATCGAGACAGGCGCGTTCCTGCAAAGCGCGGAGGACGTGGGCAACGTGGTGGTCGGCGTGTTCGGCGGGAAGCCGGTTTACCTCCGCGAAGTTGCCGACATGGCGGACGGAGCGGAGGAGCCGGCGAACTACGTGTTCTTTGGCAGCGGTGCCTCCCGAGCCGACGAGCCCGGCGTCACGCTCTCCATCGCCAAGCGCCCCGGGGCGAACGCTATCTCCGTCGCCGAGGACGTGCTGCGCAAGGTCGAGTTGCTCAAGGGCACAGTCATCCCGCGCGACGTGGAAGTTTCCATCACCCGCCATTACGGCAAGACCGCTGCCGAGAAATCCAACGAGCTGCTGCTGCACATGTTCATCGCGGTGGCCGGGGTGTCCGTGCTCATCTGGCTCACGCTGGGCTGGCGCGAGTCGGGCATTGTGGCGGTGGCGATTCCCGCGACGCTCGCGCTCACGCTGCTGGTCTTCTACCTCTACGGCTTCACGCTGAACCGCATCACGCTCTTCGCGCTCATCTTCAGCATCGGCATCTTGGTGGACGACGCCATCGTCGTCGTCGAGAACATCGTCCGGCACTTTCACCTGCGGCAGAACCAGGGTCGCAACTGGAGCGACATCGCGGTCGAGGCGGTGAGCGAGGTGGGCAACCCGACCATCCTGGCGACCTTCGCGGTCATCGGTGCGGTGCTGCCGATGGCGTTTGTCGGCGGGCTGATGGGGCCTTACATGAGGCCGATTCCGATTGGCGCAAGCGCGGCGATGGGCTGGTCGCTGGCGATTGCGTTCATCGTCACGCCGTGGGCGGCGGTGCGGATGCTGCGGTGGCGCGGCGGCGAGCAGCGCCTGCGTGAGCACCATGAAAGCGACCCGACGGAAGCGCGAGAAAGTGAGCAGGTGAGAAAGTGTGAAAGTGAGGGGGCAGCGTCTGAGCCAGACCTCGCACTTTCTCACCCGCCCACTTTCTCACCTGCAACCGAAGGAAAGTCAGAGCCTCCTCACGTCGGCTCCTACCCGCACGAGGACGACGCCTTCACCCGCCTCTACCGCCGCATCATGGGGCCGCTGCTGTCACATCGCACTTGGCGATGGGCCTTCCTCGCGGTCATTAGCGGCTTGCTCCTCGCGGCGATGGCGACGGTTGGCGTGGGCTGGGTGAAGGTGAAGATGCTGCCGTTCGACAACAAGTCGGAGTTCCAAATCATCCTGAACATGCCGGAGGGCAGCGCGCTGGAACGCACCGCGCAGGCCGCTCGCGAAATCGCCGCCGCCGTGCGCGTGGAACCCGAGGTGACGGACTACCAGATTTACGCGGGCACGGCGTCGCCGTTCAACTTCAACGGCCTCGTGCGGCACTACTTCATGCGGCGCGGCGCAAACGTCGCGGACATTCAGGTCAACCTCGTGCCCAAGCACGCGCGCAACGCGCAGAGCCACGACATCGCCAAGCGCGTGCGCCCGCAGGTCGCGGCCATCGCGGCGAAGTTCGGCGCGCGCGTGGCCGTGGCCGAGGTGCCGCCCGGCCCGCCGGTGCTCCAGACGCTCGTCGCCGAAATCTACGGCCCCACCGAGGAGGCCCGCCTCAAGCTCGCCGCCAGGGTCCGCGAGATCTACCGCGCCACGCCCGGGGTCG
>JBAYGL010000252.1:0-7744 GCA_041666725.1 Limisphaerales bacterium | reverse complement strand
GGGCAAGGCCGGCCTGGGGCTGCATTACAGGTGGGTTTTCCTCATCTTCGGCGTGCTCGGCGTGGTCTGGGCTGTGTGCTTCTTCAACTGGTTTCGTGACCGGCCCAAGGACCACCCCGCCGTCAACGCGGCGGAGCTGGCCCACATCGGGGACCATTCGCACACGATGGGCGATCACTCGGTTCCGTGGCGCAAGCTCCTGCACAGCCGCACCGTCTGGATGCTCTGGGGCCAGTATTTCTGCATGAGCTACGCGTGGTATTTCTACATCACTTGGATGCCGACCTATCTGAAGGAGAAGTTCGCCGATCTCACGGACATGAACCGCGCGCTGCTGGCGTGCGTGCCGCTCTTCTTCGGCGGGCTGGGCAGCCTCTTCGCCGGGTTCATCTCCGCGCCGCTGGAGAAATGGCTGGGCAACACGGCGCGCACGCGGCGTTTCTTCGGCGTGGCCGGCCTGGCCAGCGCGGGCGTCATGCTGGTCATCTCGATCCAGTTCACCAACCCGCTGCTTTCGGTCCTGGCCGTGGGCCTGGCCAGCTTCTGCAACGACCTTGCCATGCCCGGCGCGTGGGGCGCGTGCATGGACGTGGGCGGGAAGCACACCGGGTCGCTCTCCGGCAGCATGAACATGATGGGCAACGCCGGCGGCGCGCTCGCCCCGCTGGTCATCCCCTACGTGCTGAAGTGGACGGACAACAACTGGAACGTGAACTTCTGGATGTTCGCGGCGGTTTACTTCATCGGCTCGGTCTGCTGGATGTTCATTGACCCGGTCACGCCGCTGGAGAGGGAAGGGGAGCTGACTCCGGCCGCCGGCTGAGAGGACGCCTTGATCGCCATCGGTCCGGTGGCGCGATAACACGGAGGAGAAGCGGTGCCGTTGGTTTCGGACCGGGCCGTCCGTTCTTCAGGACGGTGGAACGTCCGGGTTCAGACGCGTTTCACGGCCTTCGTCTGCCCCAGCTTCGCCGCCTCGTAGAACGCGTGGATCGTGTCCAGCACGCGCAGGCCCTCGCGGCCGGTCACCGGCGGCTCCTGCAGGCCGGCGCTCGCGCGGGCGCAGGCGTGGACGAAGGGCGTGTAGCCGGTCGGTTCGTCGGGTGGCGTGTAGTTCTGCACGCCGGTCACCTTCGGCCCGGCGGTGGAATACCACTTCAGCATGATTTCGTTCTGCTGGCTCATCTCCAGCCAGCCCTTCTCACCCCAGATTTTGATGTGCTGGTGATAGCCGCGATCCAGATAGTAACCGCTGGTCATCGTGCCGAACATTCCGTTGCTGAAGCGCAGCGCGGCGGCGTTGGAATCCTCCGTGTCCATCGGCTGCCCGCCGACATTGCCGGAGAAGCCCGCGACGGCCTCGATCTCCGTGCCGCTGAGAAACATCGCCAGGTCCAGCCAGTGAATGCCCAGCCAGATGAGGTGCCCGCCGCCCGCCCGCGCCTTCTGGGCAAACCAGGTCTTGCGATAGCTCTCGCTCTTCAGCCGCGTCTGATCGGCGATGAGATGAATCTCCGCGCCGTAAAGCCTGCCGAAACGCCCTTCGGCCACCAACCGCCGCGCCTCGCGCACCTCGGGCCGGAGGCGGTTGGCCAGCGCGAGCATGAGATGCAGGTGCTTCGACTCGGCCTTGCGCACGAGCGGCTCAAAGTCCCTCGTGCGCACGCACGCGGGCTTTTCGGCGAGCACGTGGCAGCCCTGCTCCAGCGCCGCGTCAATCGCGGGCGGCGCAAGCACGGCCTCCATCGTCACCAGGGCCATCACGGGCCTGGCCTCGCGCAACACGGTGACGGCGTCCCTGCCCGTGGTTTTCAGCTTGGGACCGAGAATCTTCTGCGCTCCGGAGAAAGTGGTGCCGCTCGGGTCGGCCACGCTCACCGACTCCACTTCCGAACTGGCCGCCAGGCCGGTGAGATAGGCGTCCAGATGCGGGCCGGCGGCGTGGGTGAGGACGGCGACGGAAATGGGCATGGTGCGGGCGGTTGAGTTCAGCGGGTTTCGCGATCCACCTGTGCGGCGAGCTTGTCCAGGTCGATCTGCCCGCCGGCCGCCGGGAACTTGTGGGGCAGCAGATACCAATCCTCCCTGAAGCTCGCGCTCTCGCCGGGCCTGATGTCGTTGCGCGTGCCGTGCGGTTCCAGCTCGCACGCCGGGATCACGCTGGCCTGCGGATACCAGAAGCACAGCGTCAGACCGGCGATTTCCGGGAACACGCCGTTCCTTGGCGAGGAGTAGCGCTTCACGAACGCCTGGTCGTGCGGCATGACGTAGGCGAACCAGCCGGCGTTCGAGTCGAAGCCCAGCTTCGGCTGCTTCGTGGGGCCGAGCACTTCAAGGAAGTTGCCGCGCATCCGCACGTTCGGGTCCGTGGGCTTCAGCAGGATCGAGTGCTCCCGGCCCTGGTCATACATCACGAAGCCGTTCGGAAACCGGCGGGTGTCGGGTGTCTGGGGAATGACGCCGATGCCGCCATGCACGGCGAACGTGCGGCTCCAGTGCGACCAGTGCTTCGTTTCGGCCGAGACGTTCTTGATGGTCTGCTTGCAGGTCAGGTGCGAGGACGTCGCGTCGAGGCGGAACTTGCGGATGAGCTGCACGCCGGTTGCCTCGTCGGGCTGGCTGGTGAGCCGCACGGAGCGCGGGCCGATGGCCTCGGCCTTCCATTCACCGGCCCAGAGTTTGTCACGCCTGGGGATGAGATACTCCGGCCCGATGTCGAAGCGGCCCGCGCTGGCGGGCGCCTTCTGGCTGTCGGGCGTGCCCCACTTCTCCTCCTTCGGATCAAGGTAAAGCGCGTTCCTGCCCTTGAACGAATACTCCAGCACGCGCCCGCCGACCTGGTGGCAGAACGTGACGCGCGTGTCGGCGTTGGAGATTTCGAAGCAGTCCGGGTAGTTGAGAACTTTCACGCGCCGCACGCCCTCGGGCAGGTCGGCGGCCGATGCCGCGAGTTGAAGCGCGAGCAGGGCGGCGGCAAGGCGGATGGAGCGCATGACGGATTGTGAGCGGAGCCAGTGTGGGAAAAGCAACGAAGATTTGTGCCCGCGAAACACGCGAATGAACGCGAATCCCGAAGCGGGAGCAGGGGGCGAACCGGTCGGGAGATGGTGGAGTGCGGATTGCCTTCTGGAGACGAGGTCGCGAAGCGTCTGGACTGCGGTGTCTTTAGCACCGCTTTTGGAAGTCGTGCGGTTCAGAGAGCGGCGCTGAAACCGCCGCAGTCCAGACGCTTCGCGACTTCCATTGCCTTGATGGATGCGGGCCGTGCCGGCCCAATCCCATCTTCTTTCGCGTCTATTCGCGTGTTTCGCGGGCAACCCTCTTCGCCTCGCCTTTTACGACGCTCTCGATTTCCCCGTGCTGGACGCGCGTGCGGAGGGTCTGGCCGGGCTTGGCCTGCTCGACGCGACGGATGACCTTGCCCGTCGCCGCATCCGTGGTGATGGAGTAGCCGCGCGCGAGGACGTTGTCGGGCGAGAGCAGGCGCAGGCGGCTGGTGAGCGCGGCGAGTTGCTCGCGGCGCAAGGCAAGCTGCGCGGTGGGCTTCAGGCGATGGAGGTGCGACGCTGCCTGGCCGAAGCGATGCCGGCGCTCACGCAACTGCGTCTTCGTTTCCCGCGTCAGTGCAATGCCCGCGTCATCCAGCCGCTGCGCCCATTCCTGCAAGCGTCGGCGCGGGTGCGCTAGCGTGAGGCGGTGGTGGACTTGGGCGAAGGTTTCTTCCGCCGCCCCCAGGTGCTGCCGCGCGAGCTGGTTCAGCCGGGCCGTTGCGACCGCGACGAACTCCCGGCTGGCAAACGCGCCTTCCGTGATCAGCTCCGCCGCCGCGCTGGGCGTGGCCGCGCGCAGATCCGCGACGAAGTCCGCGATGGTGAAATCAATCTCATGCCCGACGGCCGAGACGACGGGAATCGCCGACTCGAAGATGGCCCGGGCGACGGCTTCCTCGTTGAAGGCCCAGAGGTCTTCGAGCGAGCCGCCGCCACGGGTGATGAGGATCAGGTCGAGTCCGGGCCGGTGAGAAAGTGAGAAAGCGGGAAAGTGAGCGGGGGCTACGGACGCGTCTCCCACTTTCTCACTTTCGCGCTTTCCCACCTGCTCCGCCGCTCCGCTCGCAGAGAAGTCATTCAACAGCCGCACCGCCCTTGCCACCTCCCCCGCCGCTCCCTCCCCCTGCACGCGGCACGGGACGAAGATGATTTCGAGGCCCGGCTGGCGGCGCTGGATGACGTGCAGCACGTCGCGGATCGCCGCGCCGGTGGGCGAGGTGACGAGGCCGATGCGCTGCGGGTAACGCGGGAGCTTGCGCTTGCGCTCCAGCTTGAAGAGGCCTTCCGCCGCGAGCTTTTCCTTCAGCCGCTCGAAGGCCGCCTGCAACGCGCCCACGCCCTGCAACTCCGCGCTGCTGACGATGAGCTGATACTGCCCACGCGCCTCATAGACCGTCACCTCGCCGGTGAGCAGCACCTTCTGGCCGTCCGCCAGCAGCGAGCGGTGCGGCACAGACGTGTTGCGGAAGAGCACGCACGCGAGCTGCGCGCCCGCGTCCTTGAGCGTGAAGTAAACGTGCCCCGACGCCTGCGCGCGGAGGTTGGTGATCTCGCCGGAGACCGCGACCTGCCCGACCTGCTTCTCCAGCAGCCGCTTGATGTTCCCGGTCAGCTCCGAGACGGACAACACCTTGCGCACCGTTTCCGTCGGGAAGAGTTCGCCGAAGTCCCACTGCGATTTGGAGGGTTTGTGCATCTTAAATGAGTGCTGCTTAGTGGGAGGATGAATCCTATTCGTCCGCCATGAACTTTGGGAACTTGTCCTGAAACAACAAGCAGGTCGGCACAGACATGCTCTTGGTTTCCCACTCTTGTCTCTTAACACCGATGAAGTCCGTTGCGAGGTTCAACGGCTTTCCCCGAATCGGCTTCTTAATGCTCTTCAGCCGATAAGAATAACCACCTACGCTCTGGTGGATTCCACCAGGCTCATACCATTCGCGAACTTCTTTGAGCTTTTGGACTGATTCGAAATGGTAAGGCACCACCGTAAGCCCACTCTGCCAGTAGTAGACCCGCCCAAAGTATGCTGCGTGAAGCCATCGTTCTAAGGCTCGGGGGCGATACGTGTCCGAGTCGAGTTCGGGCGTCCATTGCGCGAGCCAAAGCAAGTAAATCCCCTTCGTCGCATACTCGACGGTCCGATGAATGACCGTCTCGGCGGGAAGAGCGCTGATTTGCACTTCGATGGCGACGTGGAAGTCGCCGATTCGAGCACTGATGTCTGGCCTAACTGATGTGAGGTCTCGCTCCAGTTTGGCTTTTGTCACATGCGGCTGAGCCAGTAAACCTTCGTAGATGGCCACCTTGCATTGCCGATGGATCTCCGTTTCTCCCTTGCCATGCGAGCATGTAGTCGGTGGCTTGTGTGCGAAATGGTGAACCTTGAGCCTGCCTTTGTGCAAAACGACTTCGTCATCGCACTCGGGACAGGCAAACGGTCCGTTTGCCTTTTCTTCGTCGTAGGCGATTACCGTTGAGTCGTCGGAGATTCGTTTGCCACACAACATGGTATTCTGAACCTTGCTAAAGCTTATCCAAGCTTGTCTGCGAGTGCCTCCGACACCCGCTGGATCGCCGTCGCCTTCCCCGTCTGGTCATCCAGTTCAATGATCACGCCTTGCAGCAGCACACGGTCGCGGGCCACGGAGAAGCGGCGGGGCTGGCTGGTGATGAAGCGTTCGATGATGGGCTGGATGTCGCGGCCCAGACAGCTTTCGTGCGGGCCGGTGAAACCCGCGTCGCACAGGAAGGCCGTGCCGCCGGGGAAGATCTGCTCGTCCGCCGTCTGCACATGCGTGTGCGTGCCCACCACCGCGCTGACCTGACCGTCGAGCATCCGCGCGATGGCGATCTTCTCCGAGGTCGCCTCGGCGTGCATGTCCACGAAGATGAAGGGCGTGTGCTGGCGGAGCTGCTCGACCTCGGGGCGCACGCGGATGAACGGGTTGTCCAGCGGCGGCATGAAGGTGCGGCCTTGCAGGTTGATGACGGCCAGCAGGCGTCCGTCCGGCAGGCGGTGCGTGGCGCTGCCTTGGCCGGGGGAACCGGGCGGATAGTTCAGCGGGCGCACGAAACGCGGCTCGCCGGTGAGCAGCACGGAGACTTCCTTCTGGTCCCAGAGATGGTCGCCGCTGGTGATGATGTCCACGCCGGCGGCGAAGAGGTCCGCCGCAGTCTCAGGAGTGATGCCGGAGCCGCCCGCCGAGTTCTCGCCATTGGCGATGACGACGTCCAGGCGGTGCCGCGCGCGGAGCACGGGCACCAGCTCCGTCACGGCCTTGCGTCCGGGCGCGCCGACCACGTCGCCGATGAAGAGGATTTTCACGCGGCGAGACTAGACGGCGCGGGCAGGCAGGCAAGCTTGCCCATCAATTCCCGTAGGAGACGACGTGAGGAGTCTCTGGTTTTGCCTTTGAAGCAAACCCTCAAATCTTTGGGCGATTTTCTGAAAGAGTGAGACTCCTCACGTCGTCTCCTACGCGATGGCTGGGCTTTCCGTTGTGCTTCGGAGCAGCGGCTTGCTAACTTCGCCCCGTGAATATCAAAGCTTGGTTCCCGACGTTCATCTACTGCGCGCCGCTGCTTCGCTTGGGCGCGGCCCGGTTCAGCTCGGAGTTGCTCAAGGAGGCCTACCAGATCCGCGACTTTGACATCGAGGGGCAGAAGTGGTCGGAGAAGAATTATCCCGGCGGCTTCACGAGCTACGGGTCGATGGACAAGCTGCACCAGTTCTCGTCCACGTTCACGGAGTTGCAGCGGCGCATTGACCGGCACGTGAAGGCCTTCGCTCGGAAGCTGGACTACGATCTCACCAACCGCCGGCTGGAGATGACCGACTGCTGGGTGAACATCATGCCGCGCCAGACCGCGCACGGCCTGCACCTGCACCCGACCTCGACGATCAGCGGCACCTACTACGTGAAAACGCCCAAGGGCTGCGCCGCGATCAAGTTCGAGGACCCGCGCCTCGACCGCTTCATGGCCGCGCCGCCGCGCAAGGCCGGTGCCAGGCGCGAGAACCAGGCGTTCGTCCACTACCCGGCGGAGGCGGGAAACGTGGTCCTCTTCGAAAGCTGGCTGCGCCACGAAGTCCCCGCCAATCCCGTCGAATCCGAGCGCGTGAGCGTGAGCTTCAACTACAGCTGGTTTTAGCCAGTGAGCGATTCACCGGAAATCGTGCGCACCGAAATCTTCCGCTGGCGGAAGGGCGAAGCGCTGCGCCGTGAGTCGGATGCGCTTGCGCGCGAGGAGCCGCTGGAGATTCGCGTGCGCGGGCGCGGCGTGGTGGTGACGATGCGCACGCCCGGCTGCGACAACGAGCTGGCCGCAGGCTTCCTGCTGACCGAAGGGATGGTTCAGTGTCGCGAGGACATCATTGAGATCGCCCACTGCCAGCAGGGCGAGTCGGCGCATCTCGGCAACACGCTCAATGTCTTCCTCGCGGCTTCGGTGGTTGTGGATTTCGACCAGCTCACGCGGCACGTCTTTGCCTCTTCGTCCTGCGGACTTTGCGGCAAGGCGACGATTGAGTCGGTCCATCGGCACTTTCCGCCGGCCAGTTCGTCCGTTCGCATTGCGCCCGAAGTCTTGATCGGGCTCCCGCAGAAGCTCGCCGGGCATCAAACCATCTTCGACCAGACCGGCGGCCTGCACGCCGCCGCGCTCTTCACCGCGACCGGAGAACTGCTCGT
>JBAYGL010000251.1:0-7782 GCA_041666725.1 Limisphaerales bacterium | reverse complement strand
AGGATGTCACGAAAGTAGAGCCGCGAGAGCAGCAGGCCGGGCCGCGTTTGCGGGCGGCTGATTTCCAGGATCAGCAGCCGGCCCCCCGGCCGCAGGACGCGATGGTATTCGGCGAAGGCGCGTCGCAGGTCCACGACGTGGCGCAGCGCGTAGCCCATCGCGAGAAAATCAAAGCTGTGATCGGGAAAGGGCAGGGACTCCGCCTGGCCGACCGCAAATTCCGCCGGCAGCTTGCGCGCCTCGGCCAGCATTCCCTCGCTGGGATCCACCCCGCATACGCGGCCCTGGCCGCCCATAATTTCCAGCATGGCGCGGGTGACGGCCCCGGTGCCGCAGGCCACGTCGAGCGCGGCCATGCCCGGCCGCAGCCCGGCGCGTTCCAACGCCCGTTTGCGATGCAGATGGCCTGTGCCGAGGAACCCGATCCGCCCGATGAGGTCGTAGTGAGGCGCGCCCCGGTCGAAGACCTCCTGGATGAACCTTCGTTTGCCGGCATCGTCTTCGTATCGACCTGAGATGGATTCGTGCGGGCGCATCTGACTCAAAGGATTCCCCCATCCACCTTCAACGTCGAGCCGGTGATGTAGCCTGCGTCGGCGGAGGCGAGGAATCTCACCGCTGACGCGACCTCATCGGGCCTGCCCACCCGGCGCATCGGGATGCGCGCCACCATGGTCTTGCGCGCGTCCGCATCGAGCGAGGCGAGGCTCTCGGTTTCGATGAAGCCGGGGCAGATTGCGTTCACCGTGATCCCGATGCGTGCGACTTCCTTCGCCAGCGACTGAGTCAGCGCCACGACGCCGGCCTTGGCGGCGGCGTAGTTTGTCTGGCCCGCCGGGGCGACCAATGCGCTGAGGGAGGCGATGTTCACGATGCGCCCGTGCCGCTGGGAAATCATCGTGGGCAACACCGTCTGACAGCCGTGAAACGTGCCGTCGAGGTTCGTGGCCAGCACGCCGCGCCACGCCTCGGGAGGCATCTGGGCCAGCAGGGAATCAGAGTGAAAGCCGGCGTTGTTCACCAGCACATCGAGCCGCTGGTCCCGCGTCACAATGCGCGCCACCAATGCGCGCCATGCCTCCGGCCGGGTTACATCGAGATCGGCCACTTCGCAGCGGCCTGGAAATTCACCCGACAGCTTTTCGGCGGTTTCCCGTCGCGCATGAACGCCGAGCCACAGCAAGTTGTCCGGGGATTCGGTCAGAAATGCGCGGGCGATGGCCTGGCCCAGACCGCCGTTTGCTCCCGTGATGAGGATGACTCGTGGCTTCATGTTGAGATCGGTCGTGAAAGGACGAAGCTTGCGCCAATGGCTTCCTGATAGGCTCCCGGCGCGATTACTGTCGTATGCGAAAGCTGCTGCTCCTGCGCCCTGCGCAGAGCAGCCAGCACCTGCCAGGCGGTCCCGGCGGAGAATGCTTCATCAAACTCTGAGCGCCGGAAGGTCGCCTCCGTTCGTGCTGGCAACGCGGCGGCAACGCGGCGGGCGGCCGCCTCGCGCACGGCCTTGCCACCTCGGGCGGCAAACGGCTGAGGATCGGTCACATATTCCAGTTCGGCGCAGGTGTCGGGCTGGCGTTCGCGGGTGAGCAGCAAGGCCCCCGCACCTTCGGTCAGAATGGCGGATTTTCGGAAATGATGCAGCGCGTCGGCGATGATCCAGTCCACCTCTTCCGCCGCGACCACGAGGCATCGCGTCACCCGGCCGTCTGCCAGCCATCCCGCTGCCAGTGCCAGCCCGTGCAGAAAGATGCCGGAGTCGCCGACCAGTGTGTAGTTCGCCGCGCCGGATGCCAGCACCGCCGAGAGATGGCTGGCCGGGGCGTTGAAGACGGTTTCCGGGAACAGCAGCGGACTGGCGACAGCCGGGTCGTGTAGCACCTCGTCGTAGAAACGGCGCGAGTAGTTGACGCACCCGCAGGTCGTGCAGAACACGATGCCCAGCGGACCATCCGCCGGCTGGCTCAGGGCCTCCATCGCCGCGCCCATGGCGAACTGGCTGATGAGCGCGGACCGGCGCATCCGCGGGTGCACCGCCCATGGCGGACGCGGGTTCATGGCGGGCACGCGCCGCACGGACAGCGGGTGTTTCCAGCCGGGCCGCGCGATCGCCTGCGGCTCCGGCAGGTCGCCGTCCCGCAAACATTCGACACCCCAGCCCGCCGGGGAAACCGCGCCCATGCCGGAGATGAAGATGCCGCTCATGACCACCTCCGGAAGATCAGGGTGGCGTTCGCTCCGCCAAAGCCGAACGAGTTCGTCATCACATGCGTGAGCTGCGCGGCCGCGGGCTGTGTGACCAGCGGGAAGCCGCACGCGGGGTCCGGCGTGCGCGTGGCGGGCATGGGTGGAAGCCACTGGCCGCGCAGCGCAAGCACGCAGACGACCGCTTCCACCGCACCGGCTGCTCCAAGCAGATGCCCGGTGCCGGCCTTGGTCGAACTCACGGGGAGCCGTGCGCCGGCTGCTCCCGCCCAGCGCGTGATGGCGGCGGCCTCGGCGCTGTCGTTGAGCGGCGTGCCGGTGCCGTGCGCGTTCACGTAGTCAATATCGCATGGCTCCAGTCCGGCCTGCCGGCACGCTTCAGCCATTGTGGCGACGGCGGCATCACCGTTCGGGTGCGGTTGCGTCAGGTGATGAATATCGGTCGCCGCGCCATAGCCGACGAGCTCAGCGAGGATCGTCGCGCCGCGCTGCTGCGCCGCTTCCAGCAGCTCCAGCGTGAGCGCCGCCGCACCTTCGCCAAGCGCCAGTCCGTCGCGCTGCGCGTCGAAGGGCCGGCAGCAGGTCGGCGACAGTGCCTGCAACGAGTCGAAGCCGGCGAAGATCAACTGACTGATGGCGTCGTAGCCGGCGGCGAGCACGCGCTCGGCCCGGCCCGAGCGGACGAGTTCCCAAGCGTGGCCAACGGCATTCGCCCCCGACGCACAGGCGTTGGCGATCACGGTCACCGGGCCGTGGACGTCGCACGTCTGCGCAACCATCGTCGCCTGGCGATGTGCCTGGTAGCCGATGGTGCGAGTGGGCTGTTGCCGGCGGGTCTGCGGTTCGTGGAGAGCCGTGCGGAAGTAAGTTTCCCCGAGGCTCATGCCGCCGCCGGTCGTGCCGACCACAAAGCTGGCTACGGACGCCTGTTTCCACCGCGATTGCTGAGTCGCTTCGTGTGCGGCCCAGAGCAGCATCCGGCCGGCGCGGTCGAGCAGACGCGTCCGGCGGGGGGCGGACAATCCCACGGGCAGATGCGCGGGCAACGTGACTTCTCCAGCGATGCGCACGCGTTGCCGCGAGACGTCAAAAATCGTGACCGGCCGGAACGCCGTCTGCCCGGTGCGAAATCCATCCGTGTTGGCCGCCACGCCCAGCCCGAGCGGCGTCACCATGCCGCAGCCGGTGACCACGACCCGTCTCGGACTGCCGGGAGATTGGACGCGGGGAAACAACATCAGGACGAGAGGCGATGCTCAGGCGGTCACGGTTTCCGCGAGCACCGGCCTGGCCTGCCAGTGTCTCGTGAGTCCGGTGCGAGAAACCTCCAGGCCTTCCGCCGCGATGGCCTGCAGCACGCGCTCCTCGTTCATGATGAAGCGTTCACGCTTGTAGAGCAGATAGTCGCCGCGCATGTCCGTGGGGGTGAGGTTGACGGTGCAGAGGTTCGCCCCGGCACGCAGGCCGCGACGGTAGCCGTCGTCCGCCCCGGTGAGATTCAGCGCGCTGACGGCGGGGATCAGGAACTCCGGGCGCATCAGCCGGAGGGCGGCCATGCAGTTCAACGTTGTGTCCAGCTCGCCCACGGGCTCGCGCATGAGCGGCGTCGCCTCCCCGGGGATGAACGGGCTGACGCTGCAACCGTCCAGGGGCAGATCACCGGCCAGGCGCAGGTTCGCCAATAAATCCTCCAGGCCTTGCTGCGGCAGGCCCGCGATGAAGCCCGAGCTCACCCGCCAGCCGCGTTCCGCCAGCAGGCGGATGTGCCGGACGCGTTCGGTCAACGTCCCCGGAGCTTCGAGTTGAGCGTAGCGCGCCGCATCCCCCAGCTCGAACTTGACGATGTAGAGCGTGGCACCGGCGGCCTGCAGTTCGTCGTAGAGTGTTTCGTTGAGCGTGCCGAGACAGACGCTCACGCCCAGCGGAGTCTCCCGCCGCAGCGTCCGCACCAGGGGCACGACCACTTCCCGCACGGCCACAGGATCCTCCCCGGTCTGGATGTTCACGTCCGTCAGGCTCGCCGGCCGGTGGTGGATGAGCAGCTCGGCAAGCTGATCGTGATGCGCGCGATACCGGGCGAGCGAGCGGTTGTCGCGGCGCATCCCGCAGTAGTGGCAGTTCTCCCGGCAATGGTTGGAAGCCTCGACGACTCCGCGCACGAATATCTGCCGCCCAAATCGTTCGCGGGTCGCCACCGCCGCGTTGGCATGAAGGGTTGACTGCGCTGCTCCGCGCGCCGCGAGCGTGTCCACGTCAGGTAACATGCGGGAATTCATTCCTCGCCAATTAAAAGGCAGGCTTGGTCGGGGCGGCAAACCAATTGTCAGCCTTCATTGAACCCGCCTACGCTGGCGCATGGACTGCGTCGCCGTCATTCCCTGCTTCAACGAGGCCGCCGCCATCGGCCCGCTAGTGGCGGCGGTGCGGATCCACGTGCCCCATGTCCTCATGGTGGACGATGGCTCGACGGACGGCACGGCGGAAGTCGCGCGAACTGCGGGCGCGGAAGTCATCGTGAGCCCGGCAAATCGCGGCAAGGGAGCCGCGTTGCAACTCGGCCTGCGGCGCGCCCGTGAACTGGGCTGCTCCTGGGCTCTGCTGCTCGACGGCGACGGCCAGCACGCCCCGGAGGACATCCCCCACTTTCTCGCCGCGCTTCCTGCGAGCGGAGCCGACCTGCTCATTGGCAACCGCATGGCCGATCCGGAGGGGATGCCGGTGGTGCGGCGGATCACCAACCGGGTCATGAGCGTCGTGCTTTCCTCGCTGGCCGGGGTTTCCTTGCCCGACACGCAGTGCGGCTTCCGTCTGGTGCGCCTTTCTGTTTTAGAAACGCTGACACTGCGCGGTGAGCGGTTTGAACTGGAGTCGGAGATGCTGCTGACCTGCCTGGCCGCCGGACGGAGGGTCGGGTTCATCCCGGTTCAGAGCCGGTATAAGGCGGAACAGAGCAAGATTCGGCCGCTGCCGGATGCACTCCGCTGGTTCCGCTGGCTCTGGCGTTCGCGAGGTGATTTTGCGAAGGCGCGCGCTTGTTTCAAACGGGCTTCTTCGCCGCCAGCATGATGCGCGTGCCGGCGTAGAGCCACACCCGCGCGCTAGGGATTTCCGCCTCGGCTGCGTGCCGTCGCCACTCGGCCACGCGGAAGCCGCGCCGCACCGAGATGACTGCGTCCGCGCGCATCACACGGCTGAAGCCCAGCGGCCACGATCCCAGCCAGACCAGCGCGAGCAGAAACGGATTGCGGTGCAGGTCGCTCAACACCACGGCGGTGCGGGCCACGCGCCATGCCTCGCGAAAATGCACCGTCACCTCCGGGTCGCCCAGGTGGTGCGCCATTTGCGAGGCGATGACCACGTCGAAGTGCCCGTCGGAAAAAGGCAGTGCGAGCGCCGAACCGGTCACGTTGCGCCCGCCGGGGTTGAGCGCATGCGGATTTGGATCCAGGTTCGTCACTTCCCAGTGCCAGCCACGCCGTTGTGCCCAGGCTTCCAGACGCCGGCCCAGCAGACCGTCGCCGGCCCCAACATCGAGCAGTGTCAGCGTGCGGCACCGTTCCGCGCCCAGCAGCCGGGGCAGCGTGATCACGAACGGGTGCGAGAAGAAGAAGGCCCGGTTCGCCCGGGCGAGCTGACGATAGCCGGCGGCAATCTCGGCGGCCGGGCGCTCGTGGGAATCAAAGGATTCCGCTTGCGTCGAGCGTTCACGCAAAAACATGCTCATCAACTACGGAAAACGGCGACTCAACACGAGCAAAAGCTGCCTCACCCGCCCGAAAGGCCGGGGGCATCCTCGCACGCATCGCGGGTTTTGTGTGCATGGCGTTTCTGATGGGGGCGGCGATGGACTGGAGTGCGCGGCGCGCACGGCCCGACATGCCGGCTGGATTTTGGTGGGGCTTCGTCCATGGCGCCCTGATGCCGACGACGCTGCCCACGCTGGCGGCGGGACGGGACGTGGCCATCTGGGCGCCGCATAACACCGGCGTGACCTACAAGCTCGGCTACACCATGGGCGTCAACGGCTGCGGCGCGCTCTTCTTCGGCCTGGCCTTCTGGCGGCCCAAGGAAAAGGCGGCGGCACCGCCTCAGTAAATCCAGCCCCGGTAAATTTCGTAAACATCCACCCGCCCGCCGGCGAAGTAGTGCAGTCGTGGCAGCGTGAACGTCCGCGCCGCACGGTCGTAGGTCAGCGTGACCGGTCGCTCGGGCACGTTCGGGTCGTAGGCGCGGAACCCGATTGCGCCAGCCGTCGCTTCCGCGCCGAACAGCAGCAGCGCGTGGTTGACGGTCAGTTGCGGGAAGCGCAGCACATGGAGCACAGGCAGCGCTCCTTCTCGAATCAATGAAACCAGCCGGGCTGTCTCCGTTTGCTGATGGGCTCGCGAGAATGGAAAGACCATGCGCCAGTTCCCGCGCTGGAAGTAGCTCCGCCATGCGCCGCCGCACCCGGATTTAAGCTGAGGTTCCCAGGCCACGCTAAACTCTCGCAGGCCCGCATAGCCCGGAATCAAGACCTTCTCAGCCTCACTGGAAGCGGCCTGCGCGCTCCGGGAAACGATCTCCCGTATCAGCCGCCGGCACGTCAGTTCATCCGGCGCTGGCAGTTCCGGCTCAAAGCGGGCGTGCAGCCGGAACTGCCGGGCCGAGCGCGCCACGACGAAACAGTGCAGTGTGTAATCAGGCTCCGGCACGCGGGGCGTCGCCGTCTGCCGGCCCGTCGAGGGGTCCACGGCGTAGCGCCACTTCGTTTCGTTGGCGAAAGCGAAGGTGTCGCGTTGAAAATCAAAAGCCGGCGCCCCCGGGGGAGCCGTGGCTCCGCCGGTTTTGGCGGTCTTGGGTTGGGTCGTCTCCGTTTTGTTCACGCTCGCAAAGCTTGCTCCAATGCTAGGAGCCGGTTAGCAAGCAGGCAATGCTTTACGAACGATGGCGGGAAGTGGCGCGCGAGTGCGCCGGGGAAGTCGCCCTGCGGGACCTCGCCACGGCGCGGAAGTGGACCTTTGCCCAGCTCGCGGCCGGGACGGAGTCCGCCCGCGTGCCCAAACGCTACGGCCACTTCGCGTGCCCGACCGGAAACGGGCCGGAATTCATCTTCACCGTGCTGCGCGCGTGGCGCTTCGGGCAGGTCATCTGTCCGCTGGAAGAGGGGGCCGCGCCCCTCGTCACCCTGCCGCCGGCGCAGGGGATATGCCTGCTCAAAACCACCTCCGCCACCACCGGCGCGGCGCGGCAGGTCGCATTCAACGAGGCGCAGCTCGCCGCCGACCCGGAGAACATCGTCGCCACCATGGGCCTGCGCCGCGACTCGCCGAACCTCGCGGTCATCTCGCTCGCGCACTCCTACGGTTTCTCGAACCTCGTGCTGCCGCTGCTGCTGCACGGCATCCCGCTCGCGCTCGCACCGGGCGCGTTGCCGGAGGCGTTGCGCCAGGCCGCTGCGACCGGTGCCAACTGGACGCTGCCCGCCGTGCCCGCGCTCTGGCGCGCGTGGCACGAGGCCGGGGCGATTCCCGCGAACGTCCGGCTGGCCATCTCCGCCGGCGCGCCGCTGCCGCTGCCGTTGGAACAAGCCGTGTT
>JBAYGL010000250.1:0-7794 GCA_041666725.1 Limisphaerales bacterium | reverse complement strand
CCCTGGGACCCCGTGGCGGTCAGCCACATGGCCGTCGCCGTCACGGTCAAAGGGGCCCCCGGCCGCGATGTCCGCTCGCAGGTGGGGGGCAGCGTGTCCCTCGTCTCCGAGCGGACAACGCAACTGGAGAAATCAGTCGCCCTCACGCAGGCCACGCTGGACTCAACCGCCGACGGCATCCTGGTCGTCAATCAGGAGGGCCGCATGGCCGGCTACAACAAAAAGTTCCTCGCCATCTGGAACCTGCCGCCTTCTCTCATTGAGTCCAGGCATTACCAGGACATGCTCAATGCCGTCCTCTGGCAGATCAAGGATCCGGAGGGCTTCAACAAAAAATTCCGGGAGCTGAACGAAACTCCCGATGCCGCCAGCTACGACCTCATCGAGTTTGTGGACGGACGCATCTTCGAGCGCTACTCCCAGCCGCAGCGCGTGGGCGACCAGATCGTCGGGCGTGTCTGGAGCTTCCGGGACATCACCGAGCGCAAGAAGGCGGAGCGGAAAATCCTCCAGCAGGCCAGCCTCATTGACCTTGCCCAGGACGCCATCGTTGTCCGTGACCTGGGACATTGGATCACGTTCTGGAACAAGGGTGCGGAACGCCTCTTCGGCTGGACGGCGGATGAAATCAAGGGGCGCCAGGTCACGGACCTGCTTTACCGCGACGCAGCGGCGTTTGATGCCGCACAGAGGGAGCTCCTCGAAATGGGTTCATGGAGCGGCGAAATCCGCCAGCTCACCAAAAAGGGCACCGAGGTCATCGTCAGCTCGCGTTGGACTCTTGTGCGTGACGAGGAAGAGCATCCCAGTGCCGTCCTCTCCATCAACACCGACATCACGGAAAAGAAGCGCCTGGAGAACCAGTTCCTCCGATCACAGCGCATGGAAAGCATCGGCACCCTGGCCGGCGGCGTGGCGCACGATCTCAACAACATCCTGGCACCAATCATGATGTCCGCCCCACTCCTGCGGCAGGGCCTTGGACCGAAGGAAACCGAGACGCTCATCCACAACATCGAAACCAGCGCCCAGCGCGGCGCGGACATCGTAAAGCAGCTCCTCGCCTTCGCCCGCGGCATGGAGGGCGAACAGGTGGTCGTCAACCTCCGGCACATGGTCGATGAGATGGCCAAGATTGTCCGCGAGACTTTCCCGAAGGACATCAACGTCCAGTCCAAATCCGTCCGCGACCTCTGGCCCATCATCGGCGACCCCACGCACATCCACCAGGTCCTGCTCAACCTCTGCATCAACGCGCGGGATGCCATGCCCGGTGGCGGCTCCATCACCATCGCCGCGGAGAACATGCAGATAGACGACTACTACATCAGCTTCGACCCCGATGCGAAAAAGGGGCCTTACGTCGTCCTCCGCGTCACGGACACCGGCACCGGCATCCCGGGGGACATTCTCGACAAGATTTTCGACCCGTTCTTCACGACGAAGGAGCACGGCAAGGGCACCGGCCTGGGCCTCTCCACCGTGCTCGGCATCGCGAAGAGCCACGGAGGATTTCTCAACGTCACCAGCGAACTCGGAAAGGGCACGACCTTCTCGTGCTTCTTCCCCGCCACGCCCAACGCGAAAGTCGAGGCCCGCGCGGAAAAGAAGCCCCTCTCCCGCGGCAAAGGTGAAACGATCCTCGTGGTGGACGACGAGCCCGGCATATTGAACGCCGCCAAAAAACTCCTCGAAACCAGCGGCTACAACGTCATCACCAGTTCCGACGGAGTCGAGGCGCTTGCCGTTTACTCCCAGAACAAGGACGCCATCAAAGTCATCCTCACCGACGTGATGATGCCCGTCATGGACGGCGCGGCCATGATGCGTGTGCTCAAAAAGCTCGAACCCAAAATCAAGGTCATTGCCACCAGCGGCATCGATCAGGACGCCAAAATGGAGGAATTGAAGGCCCTCGGCATGAAAGCCTTCATCCCCAAGCCATACACCGCCGACAAGGTCCTCACCGTTCTCCGGGAAGTTCTCGATTCCGACACCCCCAAGCCCGGGTGAGCTGTCGCTGCGATGACGCTCCAGCCCGCCAGCCTTGCCGACTTGTCCCGTCTGCTCGCGGAATGCCACGCGGCGAAGCGCTTGATTGAGTCGGTTGACCTTGATGGCCTCGCGGCGGTCCGCGACCATTCTCCCGAGGACATGACCGTGACGGTGGAGGGCGGGATGAACCTGGCCGAGTTGCAGGACCGTCTCGCGGCGAGCGGACAATGGCTGCCGATCGACCCGCCCGGAGCCGGCCGTGTGACGATTCGTCAGTTGCTCTCCGAAAATCTTTCCGGCCCGCGCCGCTGCGGCTTTGGGACGATTCGCGAGCATCTCCTCGGCCTCGAAGCCGTGCTCCCGGACGGTCGTGTGATCCACTCCGGAGGGAAGGTCGTTAAAAACGTCGCGGGCTACGACCTCCTGAAGCTCTTCGTCGGCGCGCGTGACAGCCTGGGCATCATCAGCGCCGCCACCTTCAAGCTGCGTCCGCTGCCGACAAGGGAAGAACTCAGGAGCATCAAACTCGACACCATCGCCGAGGCGCTGGCCGTGGTGGAATCCGTGCTCGCCTCCCCCCTGACGCCCGTCGCGCTGGATTTGGACAATCTTCAACTCGCACCGGGTCAGCCGTTCAAGTTCACACTGAGCGTGGCCTTCGCAGGCAGCATTGAAGAAGTCGCCTGGCAGCGGGCGAAAGCCGCGCAACTCGGCTTCCCCGCCGGAAACTCCGCCCCGGAAATTCCACTTCAGACAGAGGTGCCCTTGGTGCCGTTGCCCCGCGATGCCGTATTTTGGAGCGACGTTTCCACCCCGGTTTCCCAGGGCTCCGTGCTTCCCTCCAGTCTGGGGGAGGCCCTTGCACCGCTCGGCCGCACGCCCTTCATCGCCCGGGCCGCCAACGGAGTCTTTTACCATCGCGGCTCCCCCCTGCCCCGTCCCGCTGCATCCGGGACCATCTTGGCGCAGCGGCTCAAGGACACGTTTGACCCGCACCGGATTCTGCCTCCCTCGCCGCTGTGACCGTTGCTTCCGAACAATTCCTCGACGAGAAGACATCGCTCGCCTGCGTTCACTGCGGCCTCTGTCTCGGTGCGTGCCCGACCTATCTGGAGACCGGCAATGAAAACGACTCTCCGCGCGGTCGCATCTACCTCATGCGAGCCCTGCAGAACGGCCGGCTCCCGCTCGATACCACCACGGTCCGACACATTGACCTCTGCCTCGGCTGCCGTGCCTGCGAACCTGCGTGTCCCAGCGGTGTCCATTACGGCGAACTGCTCGAAACCACCCGCAATCACATCGAGCGACACCATCACCGCGCCCCATTACAAAACTTCCTCCGCCGCGTCCTCATCGAACGCGTCTTCCCGCACCCGATGCGGATGAAACTTGCCCTGCTCCCCGCCCGGCTGCTCAAGCGCGCCGGAGCAGAGCCGTTTCTCCCCGGATTCATCCAGAACGCCCTCTCCCTCCTCCCCGGCGAAATGAGCGAAGGCAATCTGCCCGAAGTTTCACCCGCACCCGGCGGGCGGCGCGGTCGAGTGGGATTCGTGCGCGGCTGCGTGATGAACGTCATGTTCGGGCGCACAAACGAGAACTCCATCCGGCTCCTCAACCGCGCCGGTTACGACGTCGTCACTCCGCGCGATCAGGGCTGCTGCGGTGCGTTGCACTCCCACGGTGGCAAACTGTCCGCCGCCCGGGACGCGGCTCGCGCCAACCTCGCCGCCTTCGGACGCGAACCGCTGGACGCCATCGTCGTCAACGCCGCCGGCTGCGGCTCGACGCTCAAGGAATACGGCCACCTCCTCCCCGGCGACACGCAGGCCGCCGCCTTCAGCGCGAACGTGAAGGACTTGAGCGAGTTTCTCGTGGCCGCCGGCTTTCAATCGGCAATCGGCAATCGGCAATCGGCAATCAAAGTGACCTTCCACGACGCCTGCCACCTCGCGCACGCGCAGCGCATCACGCAGCCGCCCCGCTTGTTGGTGAAGGCCGTCGCGGGTGGAAACTATGTCGAAATGCCCGAGCCAGACGTCTGTTGCGGCAGCGCCGGCAGCTACAACCTGACCGAGCCTGAAATGGCCCGACGCCTCCAGCAGCGCAAGGTTGAGAACATCCTCCGGTCCGGCGCAACCTGTGTCGTCACGACAAACCCCGGCTGCCTGCTCCAGATGCGCGCCGGCCTCGACCACGCCGGGGCCGGCCATGTCGAAACCCTGCACATTGCCGACTTTCTTGAACGCAGCCTTGCGTCAGCAACGGCGGCTCAGTGAAAATTCCCACCTCAAAAGCATGAGCACAAAAAAGAAACTCTCCGGAAAAGTCGCCCTCATCACCGGCGCCAGCAAGGGGCTGGGCAGGGCGATGGCCATTGCCTTCGCCGACGCCGGTGCGCGCCTCGCACTCGTTTCCCGTGATCCGAAACTGCTTGCTGAGGTCCAGGGCGATTGCCGCGCGCGTGGTGCCGAGGCCGAAGTCTTTCGCGTGGACGTGACGGACGAAGCGCAGGTGGAGCAGTTGCGGCAGGACGTGTTGGCCCGTTTCGGCAGGCTGACCATCCTCGTCAACAACGCGGGCATCAACATCCGCAAGGCCGTCACCGAGTTCACGCTCGACGAATGGCACCAGGTGATCGACACGAATCTGACCAGCGTCTTCCTCCTGTGCCGCGCATTCGTGCCGCACATCGAGACCGGTTGCGGTCGCATCATCAACCTCGCCTCGATGATGGCGCACATCTCCATCGCCCACCGCGTCCCCTACTCGGCAAGCAAGGCGGGCATCATGGGCCTGACCAAATCGCTCGCCCTTGAACTCGCGCCGAAAGGCATCACGGTCACCGCCATCAGCCCCGGCCCCTGCTCGACGGAAATCAACGCGACCATTCTCAACAACCCGGAGTTGCTCGCCAAGTTCAACGCACAACTTCCGGTGGGCCGCTTCGGCAAGCCGGAGGAGGTCGCCGCCCTCGCCGTGTTCCTCGCATCCGATGATTCCGGCTTCATCACCGGCACCGACGTGGTGATTGACGGCGGCTGGATGGCGCAATAATGGAACGCAAGCTTCCATCAGAACCGGCCGGGGTTCCACCGGAACGTGGCGAAACGCTCAAGGCTGGCAGGATGCGTGGCTTCGGCCAGCGCGGCCTGATCGCCGTGCTGCTCGTGATCGCCGTGCTGTGGATTCACGAACTGTTCGTCGATCCAGAGGTGCGCCAGGGCTGGAAGCTCTACGTCTTGATTATTCTCATCCCGCTCGGTTTGGTCGCCTCCCTGTCACTCGCACTGGCGTGGGCGGTGGACCGTCGCGAGGAGAAAAAACACCGAGATGGTGGGCCCGACCGGATTTGAACCGGTAACCAAGCGATTATGAGTCGCCTGCTCTAACCATTGAGCTACGGGCCCGATCTGCTTGACAGGAGTTGCTTGGCCACTCGCAACGAACCGCACATTGCCAATCTGATACCGCATGCACGCCAGCAACGTATGGGCCAGATTTCACAGCGCCCCCCCCCCGGCGGCAAACCTGGTTCGCTACGAGCCATCAGGTAATGATTTTGCGCGGGTCAGATTAGGCGGCAAGTTTATTCGCCAGTCGCTCAAAACCAGCCCGGAAGATTTTCGGTTCATCCACCCAGTCTCACCCCATCGCCTCACGCATAGTTGGGTTCTCCGGACGGATACTATCAATCAGCAGGCATAGATTGCCGTTGCTAATCAGCGGCGGCACATACCCACGGGCAACGGCCCCGATCCGCCACCCACCATGCTTTGGAATCCGTCACCGCCGGTTGCAAACGTTGGGCAGAGGGTCGCAACACACATCCAATGAGCCGGCAGTTATTCACTTCGACATCCCGTCAGAGAGGGTCGAAGGCTATAAGTTCTCCGTGGAAAGTCATGGCTTCAGCAGCCCGGTTGTCCTCGCCCGCCAGTAGGCGCCAAGCAAGCTGTAGGATGAACTGGGATCGCGGTCGGGCTTCAGTGGCAGAATGGAGTCCTTCAGATAGCCCTGTTGCTTCTCAGTCAGCACGTAATCGGGGCTCATCATCTGTCCCTCCATCACTTCGGCGCGGTCCCGACGGCTTCGGCTTTTGAGCTCAAACAACGGGCTGCTCTCCGCAAAGTCCGCCACCCGTTTCATGGCAGAGCGGATCGCCCCGGCCATCTTCAGGTCCTTTTCCACCTTCAGCAAGAGCTCCAGCGACGCCTGCATCTGCAACACGGAATACGCCGGCACCCAGCGTTTCAACTCCGCTTCCGGCGTGGTCGAAAAATCCAGCGACTGGTGAACCGCCAAAGGCAGGTATTCGCGGTAGTATTTAAAATGCTCCTCCCTGCGGGCGACATCCCAGGCCGCCGCGTAGAACATCGGGAGGCGAGCCGCCTCATGGGTGCGGACGTTGCGCATCCGGGCCACCCCCCGGTCGTCGTCGAGACCGTAAGCGAATTTGAAGCTGTAACCACTTTCAAAGGTCACCTCGCGGGTCATCTTGTCGGCCACGGCGCACAGGATATCGCGGATGGCCTGTTTCTCGCCGTCATTGCTCAACGGGCTGTGAAAGAACCGCCACATGCCGTGGATGCAATGGGTAAACTGATCGCGCGAGGATCCAGGATAGATGGATTTGCCGTCCTGGTCGCAGACGCCGCGAGCAATGAACCCCGGCTGGCCATGCACGGTCGCCGCCAGTTTCAGCCCGTTGAAGACCATCCGCGCCTTCTGCGCCACCGCGGGATCTTTGGTGACCTCGAACTGATCGCACATGGCCGCCAGCAGGATTCCACCGAACATGGAGCAGTCTTCCACGCCGGTTCCGCCGCCGTGAATGTTGGGATCGCGGGCCTGAAACTTCCCGGCACCCGGCAGGTCCTTCAACGGCGTGGTGTAGAAGAGACTCGTTTTCGGAGAATAGAAGTTGGCGACGATCACCTCCCAGGTCTGGTTCATCTTGTCCAACAGATCCTGGTTGGTGGATTCCGGTGCCGGCGCTGCTGTCGCGGGCGCTGCGGTGAGTTTCACCAGAACCACTCCTTGCCGCGGCACGATCGCGCCGAAACGTTCGGTGAACACGCCGAGATCTTTCTGCCGCCACAGGTCCCGGACCTGCTGCGATCCACGCACGCCTGCCTGGGCCCAGGTGACTGCCACCGTTGATGCCGCCCCGCCCGGGTTGAAAAGTCCAACCGCCACGGTGCCGTCAGCCAGCTTCTTGATGAGCACCTCTCCCCCCGGCACTTCGATGTCGTCCGCCTGGAGGCCCAGCGGATCCTGATCGACGTCGAGCACCTCGTCGTTTGTCAGCAAGCTCAGCGTGAATGGATCGAGCCTGTCGATCGGGGCGCCAATGACAAGCGGTGCGCCCCACAGGCACCACAGGCTGACATGGGCGAATTGCTCGTCCACCGTCAGCCGGCTCGGACGCAGTGGCTTGTTGTCCCAGCCGCCCAGCATCCCGACGCGCAGCGGGCAGGGCATGTTCCAGTGCCCGGGCCTGTTGAACGGCTGCCAGCGCCTGTGGGCCTGCCACAAGTCGCGGACGCCCAGCGCCCATTTCTGTTTGTCCGCGTCGAGTTGCGTCTTGACCCACACGTCCACCAGGTCGCCGTCCGTCCGCGTCATCGTCCCGATGTCCGTGCAGGCGGCGGCATCTTGGAATGGAGCCGTATTCGAAAGCTCCAAAACGATGTCGCGGGGCTGCGCCCGCAACGCGTCGCCCATGATCCGGGCGAGTTCCACGCTGTCCATGCCCCAGTCGTATTTGAAGTAGTCAATTCCCCACTCGGCAGCCTG
>JBAYGL010000249.1:0-7816 GCA_041666725.1 Limisphaerales bacterium | reverse complement strand
CTTCCAGCACCTTCAACTCGATGCCAGCACCGAGATGCAGGGCGTGGGCTGGGCCGAGCCGCTCGTGGCGAACGGCAAGGTCGCCGGCCTCGCCAGCGGCCAGGGCGGCAATAACGCGCGCTTCCTGCCCGCGTCGTTCATTGAGCCGATCCTCACCGCGCGCAAGGCCGGCAAATATCCGGGCCTGGGCTTCTTCCCGTTCACCTGGCAGCCGGTCGAGAACCCCTCGACCTTCAAGTTCCTCAAACTCCCCGGCGAGCCGCGCGGCGCGCTGGTGATCGACGTGCCTGCCACACCGAAGGCCGAGCCCAACCTCAAGACGCGCGACCTGATCCTGCAGGTGGACGGCTTCGACGTGGACAACCAGGGCTATTACAAGGATCCCGACTTCGGACAGCTCATCGTGGAAAACCTCGCGACGCGCCGGAAGTTCGCCGGTGACGTGGTGAAAATGAAAATCTGGCGGGACGGGGCGGCCACCAACGTGGACTATCGCCTCCCCAAGCTCGACTACTCCGTGAAGCTCCTGGCGGAACAGACATTCGACCAGGAGCCCGAATATCTCATCGCCGGCGGCCTCATCCTCCAGCCGCTCAACATTCCGCTCCTGCGCGGCTTCGGTGAGGATTGGAAGCGCCGGGCGCCCTTCCGCCTTGCGCACTACGCCGGCGAACCGCCGACGGAAAAGCGGAGCGGCCTCGTGGTGCTCACGAGTGTTTTGCCCGACCCCTACGTTGTCGGCTACCAGGATGCGCGCTTCCTCGTGGTGGACACCATCAACGGCCAGAAGATCAGCCGCCTCGCCGACGCGCAGGCCGCACTCCAGAAGGCCCGGGACGGCTTCCATACAGTCGAGTTCCTGCGCGGCGACAACCTCCGCCGCATCGTCGTGGACGCGGGCATGATGGATGCCGCCACCAAACGCATCCTGGAGCGCTACCGCATTCCCGCAGCCAGCCACATTGAAGCGAAGTGAAGTTCCTGTTCTTAGCCCGCTGCCGTCTCAAACGACTTTTAACACAATGAACATTCGCCGATTCCTCCTCTGCGCTGCCGCCCTGTTTGCCGTGCTCGCTGCCCGCGCCGCTGACGCTCCGAAATTGCCCGCCGGCTACAAGCTGCTTTACGAGCAGGACTTTACCAAGCCCGATGCGCTGAAGGACTTCGCTTTCACCGATCCGTCCGCGTGGCGGCTGGCGAAGGAGAAGGACAAGCCCGCGCTCGAGCTGCACAAGCAGAGCGCCTACAAGCCCGAACACCGCTCGCCTCTGAACATCGCGCTCATCGCGGACAAGGTCTTCGGCGACTTCGTGCTGGAGGTCGAGCTGCTCTCGACGAAGAAGCCCTACGGCCACCAGGACATGTGCCTGTTCTTCGGCTTCACGGGGTCGGCGCAGTATTACTACAACCACATCGCCGTCGCCGCCGACCCGAACGCCCACAACGTCTTCATCGTCAACAACGCGCCCCGGAGGAACTTCGCGACGGAGACCACCAAGGGCATCACCTGGGGCGAGCGTGAATGGCACAAAATCCGCGCCGAGCGCGACACGCAGGCCGGCACTTACAAGGTCTTCTTCGACGACTTCTCCAAGCCCATCATGCTCGCGGAGGACAAGACCTTCCTGAAAGGCCACATCGGCTTCGGCTCCTTCGATGACGTGGGCATGGTGACGAGCATCAAGATTTGGGGGCCGGGAGTGGAGACGAAGAAGGCGGAGTTTTTCAAGAAGGCCGAGTGAGACCGCGCGAGTTCCGCCGCGACTACAAGAAGCGCTTTAGCCAAGAGCTTTTCTTCGCCTGCTCTAGCGCGTTGGTAACGCGTTCTTCCGCTTCGCGCACTCGGGTTTCCCCTTTTTGGCAATTGTCAGCGAGCTTCTTGATGTGGTGCGCCAGCATCGAAACCACCGCACTCGATTCCTCGGATTGTTTTGAAAGTTGTTTGCACTCCTCCAAAATTGCCTTCGCTTCTACGAGGATGCGTGCCGCTTGTTTTTTTTGCTTGGTAGCTTCCTCCTGCTCTGCGAGCGCAGCATCCCTCAAAAGGCGTGTTTCTCTGTAAATCGTCGCCGCCTTCTTGCGGATTTCCGACTTCGCTTCCTCGGGAGTTGGTGGCGCATCTCCTTCAAGGAGAAACTGGATTGCGCGCTGTTCTACAATCACATCCTGTGGAGTGAGTGGACGCTTGAGATGAATTTGGCCAAGCCGGCGAACGCGAGAGAGGGCGACGTAAGTTTGGCCGCCCGACCAAACTCTCCCCAAATCAACCCAAACCGGCCCTTCGATGGTTTGGCCCTGCGCCTTGTTGACAGTTAAGGCCCATGCCAGTTTGAGGGGCATCTGCGTGTAGCGGGCTGTTCCGGTTCTGACCATCCTCGAACCATCCCATGACCAAATTGGGAACTCCCAAGTGTGCCGACGCACGCCACGTTCTTCCGTTCCGATGCGAATTACCACCTCTTCATTGTCAGCCCGAATAACAATCCCAACGGTGCCATTCACGAGTCCAGGTTGGAGGTTCGCGCAGACCAATACACGAGCTCCGCACTTGATTTCAACACGCTCAGGCACGGGTTCATGTTCGCGCCAGTCGCTTGGCCAATTCTCTCTTACAGCGGAATAGGGAACAACTGGCCCTTGAAGTCGCCCGAAATGTTCATCGTTCTTTTCTTTGGCCGCCTTATTGGTGGTTACGAGCGATAACGCGTCTGTCGGGCAGGTTGTCACAACCCTACTGTTGGCAACCTCAAAGTCTGCTGGTTGTAACCGGCCTTCACGCACCCGGTTCAAGAGCGTGACAAAGCTTTTCGCTTGCGGGTCTCGCTCTGACGGACGCAGGTCACGATTTAGGGTCACACGAGCAAAATTTCCTGTGCGGAACGCATGCGCATCAAAGAACCATGGCGACTGCCAACCTTCTCGCCAATTGCCGTTGAAGGCTTGTTGGACATTGGCCGTAGCAATCGGAGGTAGTTGGAGGGCATCGCCGAAAAGACCGATTTGAACGCCTCCGAATGGTTCACCGGGACTTGGTCCATAATCGCGCAATAAGGAATCCACCGCGTCCAAGCAATCGGCCCGAACCATCGAAACCTCATCAATCAAAAGCGTATCCAGTTCAGCCCATGTTTTTTGTCGTTCCTCGTCGGGACCAGTCGTGGATTTCAGTCGGAGAGATGTTCGAGCCTGCAAGCCGGGCTCAAGGCCAAAGAAGCTGTGAATGGTCTGGCCGCCAATCTGCAACGCTGCCAAGCCAGTCGGCGCTAGCAGTCGAACATTCTTTCGGGCGTTCGTTAGAAGATGCTTTATGAGTTCACTCTTGCCAGTCCCGGCACGCCCCAAGACGAGGAAGTTTCGTTTGGTTTCGGTGAAAAAGTGAACGGCACGTTCCATCTCCTCTGTTGGTTCGAATGGCATAACGGTCGTGTAGGAGAACTATTCAGCCTTCGCTTGCTCAGGCGAGCAGTTTTTGAGAAGAACGGCTCCCTTTGGCATCAGCTTACATTCGACGAAGCAGCCGGCGTTCGATTAGCATTACGTCCATGCAACGCATCCTCCGAGACCAGGCCCGCAAGTTCGCGCTCGACTGGCGCGAGGAACCGCAGCTCCGCGTGCAGCCCGGCGAATCGTTTGAAATCGAGACGTGGGATGCCTCATCCGGTTTTTTCAGGACCGAGGCGGACAAGGCCATTCCCGGCAACCGCCCCGGCTTCGACCGCACCCCGATGATGGCGAATCCGCTCGGCGGACCGGTCTTCGTCGAGGGCGCAGAGAGGGGCGACACGCTGGTGGTCCACATCGAGGACATCCTCGTGGCGGACTACTCGTGGATCGCCGTTGGACCGCGGCGCGGGCCGCTGGGCGAGTCCACGCGCTGGCCGGAGTTGTCCGGCGATTACACCACGAAGATTTTCCGCCACACGCCCGGCCCGAGCGGCACGATGCGCGATGGCACGGTGCATTTCAGCGACCGCATTTCATGGCCGATCACGCCCTTCATCGGCACGCTGGGCACCGCGCCGGACCGCGAGGTCTGCACAAGCATCGACGGGCAGGGCGAATGGGGCGGCAACCTCGACATCCGCGACGTGGCGGTGGGGAACAAGATTTACCTGCCGGTGCACCACGCGGGCGCGCGGTTCTATCTCGGCGATGTCCACGCGAGCCAGGGCGACACGGAGTTCACCGGCACGGCGGCGGAGACGTGCGCAACGGTGCGGCTGCGCTTCGAGGTGCTGAAGGGCAGGCGCATCCCCTGGCTGCGGATTGAGAAGCCGGACGCGCTCATCGCCGTTCATGCCGCGAAGCCGCTGGAGGCGGCGGTGCAGACGGCGACGTTTCACCTGATGGACTGGCTGATCCGGGAACACAGCTTCACGCCGACGGACGCCTACTGCCTCGTGAGCACCTGCCCGGACTTCCGCATCAACGTGTATCAGATGTGCAACATCGCGAAGCTGAACTACGTGGCGGGCGCGGAGATTCCGAAGAAGTATCTGCCGCGCTGAGTGGGTTGCCCGCTAAACACGCGAAAAGACGCGAAAGGGACGAGGAACCGTTATCCACTTGTCGCCAGCACCTTCGTTTTTGCGTCTTTAGCGTTTTTCGCGGGCAGAGATTTTTTCAGCTCCGCTTCGCCATCACCGCGCGGGCTTTCTCCAGAATCTTGCGCTCACGATCGGTCAGGCTGTGGATGCCGTGGGCGGAAATCTTGTCGAGGATGGGGTCCACTTCCTTGCTGATGAAATCGCCGGCGAGCGGCTCCTCCTCCTTGGTCGGACGGCGCAATTCAAAGCCCGCCGCGCCGTCGGCGCTCCGCTGGGCGGACTTGCGCCCGCGTTTGAACCAGTTCTCCCACGGCAGCGCCACGTAGTCGCGGTGCCAGCCGAGACGGACGAACTGCATTCCCATCAGCAGGCCGCCAAGATGCGCCGCGTGGGCCACGCCGCCCTGCCGCTGCGTGGGGACCACGGTGAAGAACGCCTCCACCGCCACGTAAATCCAGAAGAGCGTCCGCGCCTTGATGGGCAGGATGAAGTTCCAGCGGACTTCCGACTCGGCCTCCACCCACGCGAACACCGCGAACAACCCGGACACCCCCGCCGAGGCGCCGACCACGCCCGGACCAAAGACGCTGGGCAGGGCCAGCATGAGCGCACCCTGCAACAGCGCGCCCGCGACCCCGGTAATCACGAAGGCGGCGGCGAAGCGGTGCCGCCCGAGCGAGAACTCCACCCAGCGGCCAAAGAACCACAACGCAATCCCGTTGAAGAGCAGGTGCATGAAATCCGCGTGCAGGAATTGAAAGGTGAAGAGCTGCCAGACATAGCCGCTGCGCAGCCCGTCGGTGGTCATCGCCAGCCACCGCTCGGCGGGCGACTTGAGATACACGTCGTTGATGCACTGGAGCGCGAAGCAGAGGACGAGGGCGATGAGGAGCTTGACCGACCACGGCAGCGGCTCACGGCGTGAGCCTTCGCGCATGTAATCCCGGTCGTCGAGCACGGGCGGAACGTAGCGGCGGCATTGGCGCATTTCAACGGAGGATTTCCCCGCGGCTGGAATTGCCCTGCGGCCTGCAAGGGAAAGCCAGCCCTCGCCAATGTCAGTGTAGTCCGCCTCCCGGCCCGTTCCTATGTTGCTGCCGTGATCACAAACACGCCGTCTGCCGCTCCGATCTTCGGAGCAACTTGGTTGGGGCTGGGATAGTGGCGGAGCCGGAGGCCGGCCGGTCCTTGCGGAGGCGGCGGGAAAGTCATTATGAAAATCAAACCTTCCAACGACGGGGTGGTGGTCGAACTTGCGGCGAAAGAGACGGGGTTGCCAGGCAGGGCTGCATCCCCCTTCTGCATCCGCAAAATCCTCGTGCCGGTCGATTTTTCCGAGTGCTCGCGCAAGGCGCTGCGCTACGCGGTCCCGTTTGCAACCCAGTTCGGGGCCAGTCTCACGCTGCTGTATGTCGCACAGGTCAACTACGCGGTCGGTGAGTTTGGCATGATCGACTCGCCGCTGATGGAAGGCCAGGTGCGCGAGGCGGCGGAGAAGGCGCTGGAAAACCTGCTGCGCGATGAAATCGCCGGGGCCGTGCCCGCCAGCAAGCAGACCCGCATCGGCCGGCCCGCATCGGAAATCGCCGCGGCTGCAAAGGATATCAACGCCGACCTCATCATCATCTCGACGCACGGCCACACCGGTCTGAAACACGTCCTGCTGGGCAGCGTGACGGAGCACGTCGCCCGGCTCGCGCCCTGTCCTGTGCTGGTGGTGCGCGAGGAGGAACACGAGTTTCTCCGCGGCTGATCCCGTCGACAACGCTTCAATCTCATGTCAACCATGGAACCACCCCTTCGCAACACGTCGGCTGGTTGTGGCACTTCAAGACCCTCTGGCAAGGCGTTCGGTGCACCGCGCGACTTTCTCGGCAACCGCTTCGTCTATGCCGTGGTTTCGCCGCGCGCGCGCGGCCTCTCCATCGGCGTCAACCTCAACCCGAATCAGGATTGCAACTTCGATTGCATCTACTGCGAAGTGGACCGGCGCAACCAGTGCCGCAGCGCAAAACTGGATCTGGACGTGATGGGCGACGAGCTGGCCCACGCCCTCTCCCTCGTGCGGACCGGCACCCTTGCGGCACAACCAAGGTTTCACGACCTGCCTGATGATCTGCTCCAGCTGCGCCAGGTGAACCTGAGCGGCGACGGGGAACCGACGCTCTGCCCGGACTTCCTGGACGCCGTCCACGTCGTGCTGCACGTCCGGGCGCGCAGCGGTCTCCCGTTTTTCAAAATCGTCCTCATCACCAACGCGACCGGGCTGGATCAGCCCAAAGTCGCCGAAGGCATCCGCTACCTGACCAGCCGCGACGAAGTCTGGGCCAAGCTCGACGCCGGCACGCAATCCTGGATGGAGCGCATCAACAGGCCGACGGTGCCGCTCGACAGGGTCCTCGCGAACATCCTGACGCTCGCACGCCAGCGGCCCGTGGTCATTCAAAGCCTGTTTCCGATGGTCAACGGCCACGAGCCGCTCGATCAGGACATCGGTGAATACGCGGAACGCCTCAAGGAATTGAAGGCAGCCGGGGCGAACATTCCGCTCGTGCAGATATATTCAGCCACGCGCCCCACGCCGAACTCCGAGTGCGGCCACCTCCCTCTGAGCAGCCTCGCACGCATAGCGCAAGTCGTGCGGGACACGGCAGGACTGCGCGCGGAAGTGTTTTAGCGCCGGTGTGAAGCGCAGCCGGAGGGCCATGCCGGAGGCGTGCGACCTTCAAACTGCGGAACCTCCGGATTGACCCTTTCCTCCGTGCCCTGCAGGGGTGCCAGCGCGATGCACCAGGCACCTCCGGCATGGGCGTTCCGGTTTTTCTGGATTCAGAATCCGGACTCAGCGCACCACCACCGCCGGCTCCCACACGTTCGGGTTCTTCGACGGCACCAAATCGTGTTCGCCGTAGAGCGGGACTGGAAACTCGCTGGGGAGGTCGGCGTTCAAGTGCCGCGCGCGGTCCGGACCGGTGAGCTTCTGTGCGTCAATCTTCCGCTGAAGCGTCATGAACGCGTGGATCAGCGCCTCGGGCCGCGGCGGACAACCGGGGATGTGCACGTCCACCGGGATGTATCTGTCGATGCCTTTGAGGACGTTGTAGCCCTGCTTGAACGGCCCGCCGGAGATGGCGCACGCGCCCATCGCGATGACGTATTTCGGCTCCGGCATCTGGTTGTAGAGCCGCACGACCTGCGGAGCCATCTTCTTGGTCACTGTGCCCGCGACGATCATCAGGTCCGCCTGCCGGGGCGAGGGGCGGAAGACT
>JBAYGL010000248.1:0-7820 GCA_041666725.1 Limisphaerales bacterium | reverse complement strand
GGGGCAGGCGGTATCTGGTTGGCTGCAGCTCGCTGCCGACGGTGGATTCCGCCGTCGGCACGGCGGCCTACTCGCAACTGATGCGCACGCACCTCGCGCCGGAACCCTGGCGCACGCGGCCCCTGCCGGCCTTTGATTGTCCGTTGGACGAAATCGCGAGGGAGCCGGTCCGCATTCCGCGCTTGCTGGCGGGCTATTTCTCGCTCGGGGCGAAAATCTGCGGTCCGCCGGCGCTGGACCGGGAGTTTCGCACGGTTGATTTCCTCACCGTCCTCGACCTCGATGTCCTGCCCCGGGCCCACCGGGCTGAAGCATGAACCTTCCGCTTTCCGTCCTGCGGTCTGCCTGGCGGCTGGGACTCTTCCTGTGCGTCGCCAGCCTCGCGCTCGTGCATTCCGCCTGGCTTGCACTCGTGGAGCACCGCCTGCCGCCCGCCACGCGGCGCGCCCGCTGGCTGCGGCATTGGTGTGCGCGGGTGTCTCCGTTGATCGGCGTCGGGGTGGAGGTGCGTGGACGCGCCCCGGACGGGGGCATGCTCGTTTGCAACCACGTCAGCTATCTGGACATGCTCGCGTTGACGGCCGCGACCGAGATGGTGTTTGTCTCGAAGGCCGAGGTGCGCCGCTGGCCGCTTCTGGGGCAGATCGCCCGCGCCGGCGGCACGTTGTTCGTGAACCGCGCGCGCCGGGCCGACGTGGCGGAGGTCGGGGACGAGTTCGTGCCCGTCATTCAGGAAGGCGTCGTGCTCACGATGTTTCCCGAGGGCACCAGCACCGGCGGCGACCGCGTGCTGCCGTTCCACAGCCCGCTGCTTGCGCCTGCCGCCCGTCACGGATGGGCGGTCACGCCTGCATGGATTGGCTACGAGGTGGAGGACGGAGTGGTGGAGAAGGACGTCGCCTACTGGCGCGACATGACATTTCTTCCGCACTTCCTGAATCTCCTTGGGAAGCGCCGGGTGCGGGCCGTGGTGAACTTCGGGCCGCCGCTGCGCAACTCCGACCGCAAGGCGCTGGCGCGGGATTTGCACCGCGAGGTTTCCAGGCTTGCCGGCAGGGGCGGTTCAGCGCAGCTCCCAGCGCAACCGCCGCAGCCGGCGTCCCGACACGCGTAGCCGGAACAGGTTCCGCGCCCATCCGCCCGAGCGGATCAATTCGACTTCGGCTGGCTCGGTGAAACGACTTCCTCAGTGGAGGGTTCGGGCTGCGGCGGGGCAGGGGCGGGGGCGGGGACGGGAACAGGGCTGGTGGCCGGGCGAGCTTTGGCGGGCTTGCGGGCGAGGTGCGGACGATGCGTGGTGACTTTGGCGGCAGGCTTTGGGGCGGACTTCTTCTTCGCCGGTTTGGCGGGCTGCTTCGCCGTGGCCAGCGCCTGGGCGGCGCGCTCGGCCTGCTTGCGTGCGCGCCTGGCGTTCTTCGCGGCCTCGGCGGCGGCGTCCACGGTGGCGCGGGCTTCGCGTTTGGCGAACTTGGCGGCCTTGCGGGCGGCCTTGAGACGGGTCTTGGCCTGACGCAGGTTCTGCGCGGCGATGTTTGCCTTGGTTTCGGTTTCCTTGGCGAGAAGAGCTGCGTCTTCGGCGGCGTGGGCCAGCTCAGTGGCAAGGGCGGAGAGTTTCTTTATCTTCACGCAAGTAGCTTATGCGATCCGATGAAATGTCAATGAACGTTCTTGTTACAATTATCGGGATGATCGCGCTGGAACTGGGGTGGCCCTGACTGAAGGATCAAAAGCGGAGGGGGGCGCCGGGTTGCTTCTCCGAGGGGTGGGCCCGGATGAAGGGGAATTTTTATTGCGACACCCGGGCGTGCCTGCGCTCTACTCCCACCCGCATGGCCACCAAGAAAGTGAAGTCCGACCGGTGCGTGACGATGCTCAAGGCGCTGGCCGACGAGCATCGCTGGGACATCGTCCGCACGCTGCTGGCGGAGTCCCTGAGCGTCTCGCAGCTCGGAGCGCGTCTGGGAATGCCACAACCCAACGTCTCCAAGCATCTCAACGTCCTGCGTGAGGCCGGCATCGTGGTGACGGAGCGCGTTGGAAAGGAAGTTCGGGGCGACATCGCTGCGGCGTTCCGGGCGGAACTGAGCAAGAACAAGAACCGGCTGGACCTGGGGTGCTGCTCGTTCGACTTCAACTTGCCAAGGAAGTAGCGGTTAGGGCGATCCCGGCTCCTGCTCCTGATCGTAATCCTGATCCTGCTCTCTTTCCGGAGCGGAGGAGCAGGAGCAGGAGCAGGATTACGAGCAGGAGGGGGCAACCGCGGGATTCCCCTTGCACGCCGGAAAACGTATGCAACAGTCGGCATACGTTTATGGCCCCGCCGCTCCTCTTTCTCCTCCTCGCGGTCTGCTTCCTCGCCTACGCGAACGGCGCGAACGACAACTTCAAGGGCGTTGCCAGCCTCTATGGGTCGCGCACCACGTCGTATCGCACCGCGCTGGCGTGGGCGACGGTCACGACGGCCGCGGGAAGCCTCGCGGCGTTCTTCCTGGCGACGGAGCTGTTGAAGAAGTTCTCCGGCAAGGGGCTGGTGCCGGACGCGCTGACGGCGCAGCCGGAGTTCCTGCTGGCCGTGGCAGTGGGCGCGGGCGGGACGGTCATCCTTGCGACGCTGCTGGGCTTCCCCATCTCGACGACGCACGGCTTGACGGGCGCATTGTGCGGCGCGGGCTTCGTGGCGGTGGGCGGCGAGGTGAATCTGGCGGCGCTGGGGAAGGGCTTTGTGCTGCCGCTGCTGCTGAGTCCGCTGCTGGCCGTGGCGGTGGGCGCGGGGATTTATCTGCTGTTCCGCTTCACGCGGCTGCAACTGGCGGTTGAGAAGGAGCTGTGCGTCTGCGTGGGCACGGAGCGGCGCGTGCTGCCGGTGGCGCGGCCCGGCGGCGTGTTCGCGGCGGAGTCGCTGCCCGTGGTCACGATCGCGACGGGGCAGGTGGCGGCGTGTTCGCAGCGGTATGCGGGCCGGCTGCTCGGCGTGAGCGCGGGCGGGGCGGTGGACGCGGTGCATTTCCTCTCGGCGGGCGCGGTGAGCTTCGCGCGCGGGCTGAACGACACCCCGAAGATTGCCGCGCTCCTGCTGGTGGTGGGTGCGCTGGACATCAAGTGGGGCATCGCGGCGGTGGCGGTGGCGATGGCCGTGGGCGGCTGGCTCAACGCGCGCAAGGTGGCCGAGACGATGGCGCACAAAATCACCGGGATGAATCCAGGACAGGGCCTCGCCGCGAACCTTGCGACCGCCGCGCTCGTCACGTCGGCGAGCTGGCACGGGCTGCCCGTGAGCACCACGCATGTGAGCGTCGGCGCGCTGCTGGGCATCGGCGTCACGACGCGGCAGGTGCATTGGCAACCGGTGCTGGGCGTGCTGGTGTCGTGGGTGGTGACGCTGCCGTGCGCGGCGCTGCTGGCGGGGCTGGCGTATTGGCTGACGACACTGTTGGCGACCCGCTGACGGCCGCAGAAGCGAATCGCGTGTCACACAATCGTAACATTCCCGACCTTTGTCCGTCACGGAGCCGGTGCAGATTCGCCACGTCAAAACCGACACCGATTCATCAACAACACAATGAAACGCATCACCAAGACAGCTCTGGCTGCCACGACCGCCGCACTCACGGCGTTCATCTGCCAGTCCACCGCCCAGGCTCAAACCGCCGACTCGCTCATCGACAAGCTCGTCGAGAAGGGCATCCTGACCAACAAGGAAGGTCAGGCTCTCCGCGAAGAGGCCGACAAGGATTTCACCCGCGCCTACCAATCCAAGAGCGGTCTGCCCGATTGGGTGACAAGCCTGCGCCTCGGCGGTGACATCCGTCTGCGCTACGATGGCATTTACATGGATCCACCCGCCGGGGTTGCCCCGACATTCACGGATCGCAACCGCCTCCGCTACCGGCTGCGCGTGGGTGTGACGGCGACGCTGCAGGACAACTTCGAGGTCGGTATGCGGCTGACCTCGGCTGAGAACAAGGCCGCCGCCGGCGCCACTCCGGCGGGTGACCCCATCTCGGGCAACGATACCTTGACCGGCAACGGCACCAAGAAGCTGGTCTGGATTGATCTGGCCTACGCGAAATGGAACGCGCTCAACAGCCCGGACTGGTCCATGACGCTGATCGGCGGCAAGATGGAGAATCCGTTCCATGTCTCCGAAATTGTCTTCGACCCCGACTACACCCCGGAAGGCATCGGGTTCCAGCTCGGTTACAATGTCGCCGAGGGGCAGGCGCTGAAGTTCAACGGAGGCTTGTTCTCCATCGCTGAACTGGGCGGCGGGGCTGCTACGGGCAGCAAGGACTCGTATCTCTACGGCGCGCAGGTGCGCTGGGATTCAGTCTGGACCCCGAAGTGGTCGTCGTCGGTCGGCGTCGGCGTCTTCGGATTGAGCGACAAGCAGAATCTGACGACGGCGGCCATTGCGAATGTGAGCCAGGGGAACAGCCGCACGGCAGGTGGCGTGCTGACGTCGTCGTTCAGCCCCATCGCCACGGATGCCTCCGTGACCTACACGCTGGAGAGCTTTCCCTACTACCCGGGCGCGTTCCCGATCAAGTTCGGTGGCGAATACATCAACAATCCGTCGGGCGGCACGATTCCCGCCGCAAGCAACTCCGGCGGCGGCAAGAAGCGCAACGAGGCCTACTCCATTGGCATGACCCTCGGCAAGTCCGGCAAGAAGGGCACCTGGGACCTGACCTACAAGTGGAAGAACCTCGAAGCCAACTACTGGTATGAAGAGGTGGTGGATAGCGACCACGGCGCCTGGTATGCCGCCGCCCCGACGGGTGGTGCCGCTGGCTATCAGGCCGGCACCAACATCCGCGGTCACTATATGCGCGCGGCGTATTCTCCCTACGACTCCCTCACGCTGGCCTGCACCTACTACTTGTTCGATCTGATCGACAAGCCGGCCGGCGCCCCGTTCAGTCAAGCGGGCCGCATCCAGATCGACGCGGCCTTCAAGTTTTAGTTTGTTGTGCTGTCCTCCGGCAGGGTCGGCGGCGTGCATTCCGCCGATCCTGCCAAACTTAAAATCTTAACTCGAAACCTGATATGAAATCCCTGAAACCCATCGCAATCCTCGCCGCAGCGCTCGCGCTCGCCGGCTCCGCCCAGGCGGGCAACATCACCGTCAAAGGCTCCGACACCCTCGTCGTCCTCGCCCAGAAGTGGGCCGAGGCCTACATGGGCAAGAACGCCGACACCAAGATTCAAGTCACAGGTGGTGGCTCGGGCACCGGCTTTGCCGCGCTCCAGAACAAGACCACCGACCTGGCCAATGCCTCGCGCAAGATCAAGCCGGCGGAGATCACCACCTGCATCAAGGCCTTCGGCAAGCGTCCGACGGAATACAAGGTGTGCCTCGACGGTCTGTCCGTCTATGTCAGTGCCGAAAACCCGGTGAAGGAACTCACCGTGGCGCAGATCGCCGGCATCTTCAGCGGCAAGACCAAGAACTGGAAGGAAGTCGGCGGTCCCGATGCGCCGATCACGGTTTACAGCCGTGAGAACAGCTCGGGCACCTACGAGTTCTTCAAGGAAAACGTGCTTCAAGGCAAGGACTTCGCCTCCAGCGCGCAGACCATGCCCGGCACGGCGGCGGTGCTCCAGGCCGTGGCCAAGGACAAGAACGGCATCGGCTACGGCGGCGCGGCTTACGGTGCGGGGGCCAAGCATCTCAAGGTGAAGAAGGATGACGCCTCGCCGGCCATCGAGCCGACCGAGGAGAACGTCATCAAGGGCGTGTATCCCATCTGGCGCTACCTCTACGTCTATGTGAACCCCGCGCTCGACAAGGGTGACATCGCCAAATACCTCACTTGGATTCGCGGCGACGAGGGCCAGAAGGTCGTGAAAGACATCGGCTACTTCCCGCTGCCCAAGAATCTCCGGGATTAAGTCCGGGTTTTTGATCGTCAGTTCCTCCTGCGATCATGCTGGGGCGGGCGAAAGATAGTGCATTGTCCTTCGCCCGCCCTTTCCCCTTGATGCGACAGAATATGTTTCCGGCTCGTAACTAGCCAACTTCGCCCGGTTCACCTACTCTCGCCGCTCGTGACGAACACGCCCGCCAACGCCAAGCGCACCGTCGGATGGATGGGCATCCACCGCGGGCACAAGGCGCGCCCCGCCGAGTGGCTGGCCGAGAAATGCATCTATCTGGTTTCGCTCACGGCGATCCTGATGGTGTTCCTCATCTTCGTGTTCGTCGCCCGCGAGGCGCTGCCCCTCGTGCTGGGCCAGATGAACAGCGCCGCCGCGCGCCCGGCGCTTTCGACGCAGGATTTTGACAACCTCAAGCCGGAGGAACAGCGACTCTATTTGGAGCTGACGCCGGCGGAGTTCAAGCGGATGGACAAGGAAGCGCTGCTGGCGCTCGTGGAAGTGCGCCAGGAAGAGGCCAAGGAAGCGCCCAAGGACAAGGACGCCAAGGTCAACACCACGGAATGGCGCTACCTCTTCGGTGCCCATGAGTGGTCTGACAGCCGCCCGGAGGACCGCTACGTCTGGCAGCCCATCGGGCGCATCCACAAATACAATCTCTGGCCCCTCATCATCGGCAGCCTCAAGACCACGCTCGTCGCGCTGCTCTTCAGCGTGCCGCTCGCGCTGGCGGCGGCCATCTATGTGTCGCAGCTTTCCTCGCCGTCGCTCAAGGAGTGGCTGAAGCCGGCGATTGAACTGCTCTCCGGCGTGCCGTCGGTGGTGCTCGGCTTCTTCGGGCTGATTGTGATGGCGACGTTTCTACAGGGCACCTTTGGCTATCAGTCGCGCCTGAACGCCTTCGTCGCCGGCATCGCGCTGGGGCTGGCGGTGATTCCCGTCGTGTTCTCCATCGCCGAGGACGCGTTGACGAGCGTGCCGCGCAGCTACACGCAGGCGGCGCTCGCGCTGGGCGCGTCGAAATGGCAGGCCGCGTGGCAGATCGTCCTGCCCGCCGCCGCGCCGGGCGTGTTCGCCGCCGTGGTGCTCGGGTTTGGGCGCGCCATCGGCGAGACGATGGTGGTGCTCATGGCCAGCGGCAACGCGAGCATCATGTCGCTCAGTCTCTTCGACTCGACGCGCTCCATCACCGCGACCATCGCGGCGGAGCTGGCCGAGGCGGTCTTTGGCGGGCACCACTACCGGATGCTCTTCCTCATCGGCGCGATGCTCTTCATCGTGACCTTCCTCACCAACCTCGCGGGCGATCTCATCATGCACCGGCTCAAGGGCCGGCTGGAGGGGAGGGCGAAATGACTGCCGCCGATACCAAACCCGCCCGTCTCGACTTCCGCTCGCGCGGCTTCGACTTCGCCTCGTTCGCCTTCACCGGCGTCACCGGGCTGGCGACGCTCTTCATCCTCGCCATCCTCGCCATCATCATCGCGAACATCGCGTGGCAGGGCTGGGGCACGTTCTCCTGGCGGTTCCTCACGGGCAGCGCGGACCAGGACATGTTCGATGTGAACAAGGCCGGCGTGCTGCCCATGATCATCGGCACCGCCCTGCGCGTGCTGGTGATGACGCTCTTCGTCGTGCCCGTCGGCGTCATCACGGCGGTCTATCTCACCGAATACGCGAACTCGACCGCGCTCACCACCCGCGTCATCCGGGGTGCGGTGAACAACCTCGCGGGCGTGCCGAGCATTGTCTTCGGCCTCTTCGGCCTCGGATTCTTCATCAGCTTCATCGGCGGGGCGATGGACGCCGGCGCGGCGGAACCGCACTGGGCCAAGCCGGCGATTCTCTGGGCCTCGCTCACGTTGGCGGTGATGACGCTGCCGCTGGTCATCGTGGCGACGGAGGAATCGCTCCGCGCCATCACGCCCGGCCTGCGCGAGGCG
>JBAYGL010000247.1:0-7834 GCA_041666725.1 Limisphaerales bacterium | reverse complement strand
GCCGTGGACGGCATCAGCCTGACGGTGGCGGGCGTGACGAAGGGCGGCTTCCGCATCTGGATCATCCCGCACACGTTTGCCGTGACGGCCCTGCGCTCGCGCAGGGTGGGCGACGCGGTGAATCTTGAGGCGGACCTGCTCGGCAAGTATGTGGAGCAGTTTCTCGCCGGCCGGAGGGGGCTTCGTGGGAATCGACGGAACGTGCAGGAATTCACTCGACGCTGAATTTTGATCGGCGCAACTTCGACACAGCCTTTTTCGCTGTTTGATGCCACATGAAAATTCTCATTGCCGATGACAGCTTGGTGGTGCGCCGCCGCCTTGCCTCCTTGCTGACGGAGTGGGGGCACGAGGTGTTGGAGGCGAAGGACGGCGAAGCCGCCTGGCAGATGCTCTGTGAGAAGGATGCGCCACCCATCGCCATCCTGGACTGGATCATGCCGGAGCCCGACGGCGTGGAGCTGTGCAAACGCATCCGTGACACCACCACGCTCAAGAAGACCTACGTCCTCATGCTCACCGGCATGTCGAATCCCGAGGACATCGTCGTCGGACTGAACGCGGGGGCGAACGATTTCATCGTCAAGCCGTTCAACGAGCCGGAGCTGCAGGCCCGGGTGAACGTGGGCGTGCGGATGGTGGAGTTGCAGGCGGAACTCACCAACCGCGTCATCGAGCTGGAACGGGCGATGGCGGAAATCACGGAGTTGCGCGGCATCCTGCCCATCTGCGCCTACTGCAAGAGCGTCCGGGACGACAAGAACTACTGGCAGACGGTCGAGCAATACATCGGCCACCATGCGGATGTGAAGTTCAGCCACGGCATCTGCCCGAAGTGCATGGACAGCGTCGTGAAGAAGGAGATCGAGGAACTGGAAGCCCTGCTCAAGGACCAGCCCGGTGCCGGGAACGCGAAGTAGCTGTTCGTTGGTGCGCACGGCAGGACTTGAACCTGCACGCCTTACGGCACTACCACCTCAAAGTAGCGCGTCTGCCAATTCCGCCACGTGCGCAACGAACGCCGCGTATTGAAGACTTTTTGAGCGTCGGTGCAAGCGCAATCTCCCTCCGCGGGCATGAATCGGAGAAATAGCGTGGATTTTTTGTCCGGCGGTTCATAGTTTTTTGCCATGGCAGAGAAGAGTTTGAGCGAGATTCCACGCGGGGTGCGCGATCAGTATGAAAAAGGCCTCGTCGCCCTGGAGCGCAGCAATCTGGACTATGCGATCGAGCTGCTGCTGGCCGTCTTGAAGAGTGAGCCGGCGTTTCTCGCGGGGCGCGAGGCCCTGCGCAAGGCGGCGCTTAAAAAGGTGGGGACCGGCACGGGGATGTTCAGGAAGTTCGTGAGCAGCGCCGGGAGCAGCCCTGCTCTCGCTCGGGCCAAGTTCCTCGTCGAAAACCAGCCGCTGGAGGCATTGTTCATCGCCGAGCAGGTCATCGCCAACGATCCGAGCAACAACGTGGCCCACGATATTTTTGCCCGCGCGGCCGTCGCCGCCGACCTGCCGCGCAGCGCGATCCTTTCGCTGGAGTCGATGCGTCAGGACGCCCCCGCTGACAAGGCCATCTCCATCCGGCTCTCGGAAGCCTATGCGGCCCTCGGCCAGGACGACAAAGCCGAGGCGGTCTTCGCCGCGCTTCTGCGGCATCATCCCAACGACACGCAGCTGTCCATGATGGCGAAGAACGTGTCCGCCAAGCGCACGCTCAACGAAGGCGGTTACGAAGCCCTCGCAGACGGCAAGGGCTCCTACCGGAGCATCCTCAAGGACAAGGGCGAGGCCGTGCGCCTGGAGCAGGAATCCCGCGTGACAAGAGATGCCGCGCACTCCGAAAACCTCATCCAGCAATACGAATCCCGCCTCGCCACCGAACCGGACAACATCAAGCTGCTCAAGAACCTTGCCGAGCTGTGCGCGCAGCAGAAGGATTACTTCCGCTCCATCCACTACTACAACCTGATCGAGGGAATCCCCGGCTCGTTTGACTCGACCCTGGAGCGCGAGCGTTCGGAGGTCATAGTGAAGCGGTTCAACCAGGTGATCGAGGGGGGCGATCCCGCCCAGTTGAATCCGGCCGACCCGGACTTCGAGCAGAAGCGCGCCGCCGTGATCGCCCAGCGGGATGAATTCATGCTCAACGACTGCCGTTCGCGGGTGGAGAAGTATCCGACTGATCTCGCGATACGTTTCGAGCTGGGCGTGCTCTACTTCAATCTTGGCCGCATCAGCGAGGCGATACCCGAATTTCAGAGGGCCGAGAACAATCCCCACAAGCGCCCCCAGGCGATGCTTTACAGCGCCCGCTGCTTCGCCACCCGGAACATGAACGACATGGCCGTCCGCAAGCTGCAGGTGGCGCTCAAGGAAAAGTCCGGCTTCGATGACGAACGCAAGGAGCTGCTCTACACCCTCGGCACCGTGCTTGAAAAAATGGGCAACGCCGAGGAGGCGATGGACCAGTTCAAGCAGATCGCCGAGGTCGATTTCGGATACCGCGACGTGGCCGCCCGGGTGGACGCCTACTACGCCAGCAAAGGGTGAACGTCCGGACGACTTTGCGCGGCTGGCTTCCGGTGGTCTTTTGGATGGCCGTCCTGTTTGTTGCCTCGACGGACCTCGGGGGGACAAAGCACACCTCCCGCATCCTTGTGCCGCTGCTTCGCTGGCTGGTGCCGGACATTTCGCGGGCGGCGGTGAACGAAGTGCAGCTCGCTGTGCGCAAGACCGGACATACGGCCGCCTACGCCCTGCTCGCCGGACTGGCCTGGCGTGCGCGGCGGAGGATGGTGGACGCTTCCCAACCCTGGCGCGTCAACGACGCCGTCTTCGCCCTGCTCGTCGCCACGTTATATGCCGCGAGCGACGAGTGGCATCAGACGTTCACCGCCACGCGTCAAGGCACGCTGACCGACGTGGCACTCGATGTGTTTGGCGCGTCGCTGGGATTGACTGCCATCTGGCTGTGGGGGCGATGGCGGCGGCGTTGGTGAAATCGGGCGCATCTTGTCACCGCCCCTGGCCTCGACCGCCAGGCAAGCGGAGACGCTTGCGGCACGGCCGGCCGGAGGCCGGCGCTACGTAGCGCCCGCGTCTCGCGGGCCGTATCGCCGGCGTCCCCGCCGGCTCCGCTTCGGCGGGACGCGATTTGTTCAACGGCCTTTCTTCGCGAACGAGCCGACTTGCGGAAGGGCCACGCTGAATTGCACTTTCTCCCCTTCAGCGCCGAGGTAGCCGCCCCAGCCCACGCGGATGTCGCTGATGCGCTTGAGATCAGGCACGCCATCGCGGCCTCCGGCCTTGGACCAGCCGGCCAGTTCAAAGCGGGTCAAGGGAAGGAGGGAACGTTCGCGGCCCGACACGGCAAGGGAGCGCGTGGTGCTGGCGACGAAATCCCCGCCGTCCTGTTCGTGCAGGATCACAAGAAGCTGGCCGGATGCTTTCTGGCCGGCCGGGGCCCATGTCTCCAGAGCCAGCACTTCCGCGCCGCTGAGATCGAGCGGCTGCGCGTAGTGAAACTGGGTGAAGAGATACGTGTCCACCTGCGCTTTGGTGAGGACGGCGGTGGCGACCCAGGCCGGTGCATCAGGCGTGGAATGCGCGGTGTCGGGAGTGAGTCCGGCGCGGACGAATTCGCCCTGGACCGACGTGGGCGTGACGTTGGGCACCGGGCGCAGGGAAAGATTGGGCAGGGCACCACCCGCGATGGCGCGCTTCTGCGGCAGACGCGCGGCGGGGAAGCGGAAGAACGTCGCGCCATAGGGATCAAGACTCAGCTTCGCGGCGGTGGCGGTGGCGGCTTCGGTCGTGCGGCCGGTGGCCGGGTCCCAGCGTTCGCCCGCGCCGGTGGCGGCGAAGCTCAGTTCGCCGGACCAGGGCTTGGCGCTGTCGTTGATGACGAAATAGACTTCATGCTTGTCCAGGCGGCGGTGGGTGACGCGCACGGGAGATTTGCCGGATGCCGTGGTCACGTCCGGGTCGAGCGCGCCGTTGAGCACGAGCGAGAGGAGGGATTCGGTGCCGCTGGGAAGGAAGGTGCCGGCGCCGCCAGAAGGGCTGGAGTGGGAAACAGGCTCCTTCGAGGACGTCACACCGGCGGAACTGACGCCGAACATTTCTTTCGCGAGAGCCTGAACCTTGGGCGAGGGAAATTCGCTCTCGCTGTTCAGCGGCAGCGCGCCCAGCGCGATGACCATGCCACCGCCGCGCACGAAGCGGGCGAGGTTTTCCCATGCGGCCAGCGGCAGCGTGTCGGCGCCGGGCAGGACAATCACGCGCCAGCGGAGCTGGCCGTGGACGAGTGTGCCGGAGTCCGCCTTCGCCTCGGCCAGCGCGCGACCATCGATGAATGTGAAGTCGCGCTGCGAGGTGAAGAGGCTGTCGGCGGCGGCCCGGTAGAGGTTCTGAATGCGGTTGGCTGCGGTCGCCTCCCTGGTTCCATTGTGCGAGGGGACAAAGTGGGTCCCCAGGCTGTCCGACGGGTAGAGCACCGCGATGTCCGCGACCTGGTGTCCGCCGCGCAGCATGGTGCAGCAGCGGCCCACCCACTCGTTAAGGTGCCGCAACTGCTCGTCCGTGAGGTCGGCGAAACTGTAGTAGCTTGTGATGTCATTCACGCCCGAGACGATGAGGCGGTTGCAGGTGCCGCGAATCTCGGCCTCCGTGACGACGCGCCTGGGCCGCTGGTCTCCGGCCGGCCGGTAGCGCTGGCTGTGGTCGGAGGTCTCGCTCATCACGAGCGGGCGGCCTTCAAGCTCGCCCGCGCTGGCCAGGAGCCGGGCGATATACCACGGCACCTCCGGCGGGAGGCTCGTCAGGCAGTCAATGCTCGGAGCGTCCAGCCGGCGGATGCAGCGGAAGAAATCGCCGTAGAGCGCGACATGGCTGGCGATGTTCTCCTCCATCAGCAGATGTCCGCCGGAAGGGAAGTTGTATTGGCGGCAGCGCGTCTGGATCTGGCCGAAGTAGTTTTCCGACACGAGTTCACCGACGGTGAGCCAGAAGTCATGGCGGATTTTTTCTCCCGCAGCACCAGCCTCCGCAACCAGTGCGGGGACCACGCCCGCGTCGAGCGCGTAGCCGCGGCGCTTCTTGAACTCGACCGGCAGGTTCGGCGCCCACGGCAGCGGGCGATACGGCATGGGTTTCAGGAAAAGGCTCATCAACGAGGGTTCGTCGGTGAACGCGCCCATGAAGTATTGGCCGAGGTCACGGCCGAGGCGCCTTGCGTAGGCGTCGTGCGTGACTTCAAGGAACCGCGCGGTCGGCTCCGGCCTGAGCATGTTGATGTAGGGAATCTTGGCGTGAAGGTTCCCATCGGCATGAGTGCCCTCGAAGAGGCGGCTTTCGGTGATGGCCATCACTCGCCAGAGCCCCGGCGGAGCCTCCCAGGCAAGCTTTCCGGCGCGAACCCGGGCGGCGAGGTCAACTTGCTTCGCCCGGTCAATGTTTCCATCGCGAACCGGAAAGGCTGCGGCGAGGAAGAGCTTGCCGGGCGGCAAATCAAGCGCGACCGCACCGCCCTGCGTCTCCGTGTCCGCGATAAGCAACCCATACGCCTCCCACTCCGGGTGGTCGCGCATCGTGATGCCACCGGCGTTGCCGGATGGATAGCCGCGTTCGTCGTAGAGCCACATCGCGAGGCCGGCCTTCTTCGTCTCGTTCACGGCCCGCGTGAAGGCCGTCCACTTCGCCTCGCTTTCCAGGTATTGATCGAAGGAGATGTTGCAGACCACGCCGCCGAAACCACGCTGCCGGAGTTTGCCCAGAAGGTCGTCCTGGGCCTCCGGTTTGTCCGGCCAGCCGTGGATGATTTTGTGAATGCGCGCGTCGGGCGGCGGGCTGGTGAAACGGGAGGGCAGGTCAGTCTGGGCCGCGGCGGCGAATAACGCGCCGGCACAGAGCGAGGCGGCGAAACAGGATGCAAGTTTCATGAGCGAGTGGAGCCGGAGATGCTGTGTTTGAGTGACAGGAATTTGCCTTCTGGATGCTGCGGCTGATTCCCTGATTGGTGTGTTGACGACGCAAAGATTACTCGGCCACGACCATGCAGTGCACATCAAGCCGCGGGACGGTGACGCGAAGGCCGTCCTTCACTTCGGATGCCTCCAGCTTCCTGTTGCCGGGCACGAGCTGGAACCGGCGCAGGCTCTTGTCGCGGAAGGTCAGCGCGATGTCGTGGATCGGGATGACCTCGCGGCGTTCGTAGAGTGATTCGCCGGCGACGTTTTGCGAGCGGCCAAGCGAGGAGATGTCGTTGAGCAGGTGGACGACAAGCCGCCTGCCCTGGGTGTGGGTCATGGCCTGGACGATGCGCGGCGCAACGACCTCGACCGGTGGCGGGGTTGCGGCGACATCGCGGAGCGCGAGTTCCATCATCCGCGCCCAGTGTTCATGGCCGAATCGGAAGAAGGACGAGGAGACGTCGTGAGGCAGGTAGATGACCTTGCCCTTGCCGTAGGTGCTCTCGATGATCGCCGGCGTATTCGTGCGCTTCGTCTCGCCGGTTTTCCTGTCGGTCGTGGCGGTCACGATCCGCATCGGGCTGGCACCGCCCTTGGCCGGCTCCACCAGCAGCATCCGGCAATTGAGCGGCAGGCCGTAGCTGATGTTGGTCAGCGGCTGCGTCGCGCTGTGCGCGGTCAAAGTTTCCCGGATGACCGGATCAGAGGCCCAGCGATGCTGCGGCGCGAGATGCAGATGTGCGCCATGCTGATGCACGGTGTCCCAGCTGATGACCACGCGCTGACAATCAAACTCGCCGGTCTTCTTCGCGTTGAGCACATCGGCAAGTCCGAAGGTGTCGCGCGGCCTGGCGTGCTCGTCGTAGAGGGAAGTCTCACAGGTCGCCACCAGTCCGCCGCCGTTCCAGACGAAGCGGCGCACGGTCTCCAGCTCCGCATCGCTCATCGCCGCGCAGTTGGGCATGAAGAGCACCTTGTAGTCCTCAAGTTTGCCACGCTCCAGATCGCGGTCGGTCACCAGCGACACCGGCAGGTGGCGCTCCATCATCGTCTGGAACGCGCCGTAGACGCCCTTGAGATAGCGGTTCTTGGGATCGTCTCGGCCATACCACAGTTCGGTTTTTTCCGACACCACGAGGCCGCACCACGGCTGGAGCCGGTCGTTTCGGAAAAACTCGTCACGGGCTGAGGTGTCGGCCATGTATTTCGCCATCACGTCGCGGCCCGGGATCGACTGCGCCGGCACGGAGCCGTTGGCCATCATGGTGAACACGCGCGTGGCGGCTTCGGTGTATTGCACGGGCTTGGAGCGGATGAAGCTCGGCGAGGACCACATGAACGCGCGCGTGTCTTTGCAGAGGCCGCCAAGGTGCCAGCTCATGAAGTTGTGCAGCGACGGGAACGCGAAGAACGACGGGTCCACCGTGTCATACCAGCCGGTTTCCTCCAGCAACCCGTCCACGACCTCGGCGACGCGGATGGAGTTGCGGATGTTATGCGGGTTCCGATAGACCCAGGCGTTCCAGGAGTTCACGACCAGCGCGGCCTCCGGATTTGCCGCCTTGATGGCGAGGTTGAACTCCAGCAGCGTGTTTTCGATGGAGCGGTATTTGAACTCCGTCCATTGCTGCCACGTCACGCTGCCGAAATCCTCCTTCAACGGCGGCTCCTGCCCCGACTCTTTGCTGAACTTCGCCTTGCACGCCGCGCAGTAGCACTCGTCGGCGCGGGCGTGAAACATGTCGAAGAAGATGCCGTCCACGCCGACCACCTTGACCAGCTCAACGATGCGGTTGCGGACAATATCCCGGTAGGGCGTGTTGATGCAGAAATAGCCGGTAGGTTTGCCTTTGATGTTCACGCAGCGCCAGT
>JBAYGL010000246.1:0-7847 GCA_041666725.1 Limisphaerales bacterium | reverse complement strand
GTTCCTCCTCCAGCCGCTTCGCGAAGGCCCGTGCGTGACGCAGCATCATCTGGCTGTTGAGAAGCAGGAGCGCCTGCGGCGGCGTGGTGGTGACGTTGCGCTGGGCGACGCTTTGAAACGGCTCGGCGAGGTCGAATACATTCAGCAGCGGGTCCGGCGCGTTGCGGAGCCACTTGATGTAGATGGAACGGCGCGGCGTGAGCTGATCGGTGCTGGGGCCGCCGTTAGGCTCGGTTTTCAACTGTCCGGTGACGGCGAGGATGGCGTCGCGAATCTGCTCCGCCTCGAGCCGGCGGATTGGAAAGCGCCAGAGGAGCCTGTTCTCCGGATCGTTGAGTTGTCCGGCCTTCAGGCTGTCCGCCGGCTTGGAGCCGCCCGAAGGCGGGATGCCCAGTGACGACTGCCGATACGTCGCGCTCGTGACCATCAGCCGGTGCATTGTCTTCAAACTCCAGCCGTTCTCGACAAACGTCGCCGCCAGCCAGTCGAGCAGCTCCGGGTGCGAGGGCTTTTCGCCAAGCTTGCCGAGGTCGCTTGCGTTCGCCGCGAGGCCGCGGCCGAAGTGCCATTGCCAGAGGCGGTTCATCATCACGCGCGCGGTGAGCGGGTTTTCCGGTGCGGTCAGCCAGCGCGCAAGCTCGCTGCGGCGTCCGGTCGAATTCTCCATCGGCTTCACGGTGACGGATCTTTCGTCGAGGACGCTCAGGTAGCCGGGTTCGATGGCCAGCTTGTCCCTGCCCTTGCGCAGAAAGGTCGGAGGTGCGACCGGCCCCACGTCCGTGGCCCCGAAGTTTGACGGGAGCGGATCGGGCCTGAGGTGATCAAACGCGGTGAGCTTCTTGCGCAGGGCGATCACCCGCTCCTTCGCGTCGCCCTTCAGCTTGGCGTCGAGCCGGGAAAACTCGTGGCTCACCTGGCGGTAGGCCAGCTCGGCGATCTGATGCTCGTGCGGCGTGCGTTGGGCGACGGGCTTGAGGATGTCGGCGCGGATGTCCTCGACGAACATCTCCAGCGCGTTCTTCTCGGAGCTCTTCCGCACCGGCGCAAGGATCTGTTCTATCTCAGCCCGGATGTCGGCGGTGGCTGCCTCCCATCTGGCGAGTTTCTCATTGTAGGCGGCGCGTTCGGCGGATGTGGCCAGCTCCATGTCCTCGCGGGGCAGGAGCGGCGTGAAGAAGGCCTGGAAACGGTAGTAGTCCTTCTGCAGCAGCGGATCGAATTTGTGGTCGTGGCAGCGCGCACACTGGAGGCCGACGCCCAGGAACGTGTCGGCCGAGGTGTCCGTGATGTCCTCCAGGATGCGCTGCCACTGCCCGCGCACGTCACGGTTGTTGTATTCGTAGGTGCCGGCGCGGAAATAACCGGTGGCCACCAGGAGTTCCGGGTTCCGGGTTTCAGGTTTCAAGTTGAAATACAATTCGTCGCCCGCGAGCTGCTCGGTGATGAACCGGTTGTAAGGCTTGTCCGCGTTGAGCGACTTCACCACGTAATCGCGGTAGCGCCACGCGTGCTGGCGGTAGTCGTCAGCCCTGTAGCCGTCGGACTCGGCGTAGCGGACGAGGTCAAGCCAGTGGCGCGCCCACTTCTCACCGTAGCGCGGGCTGGCGAGGAGCCTGTCCACGAGCCGCTCGTAGGCTCCGGCTGATTTGTCGGCGAGGAACTGGTCGAGTTCAAACGGTGTCGGCGGCAGGCCGGTGAGATCGAAGTAAACCCGGCGCGCGAGGGTGGCCCGGTCGGCTGCGGGCGCCGGCGCGAGTTTCGCGGCGGCGAGCTTTTGCAGGATGAAGGCGTCGATGGGATTGCCGGTTGCCGGTTGCCGGTTGCCGGTTGTTGGCACCACCGGCTTCCGCACGGGCACGAACGCCCACCACTGCCGGTCTTCGTCGGTGATCTTTCCTCGGCGGGCGGTCTGCGCGCCGCCGTCCGGCACCGGCGCGCCAAGCTTCACCCATTTTTCGAGCGTGGCGATCTGCTCGGCGGAGAGCTTCTTGTTCTTCGGCGGCATCCGCAGGTCCGGGTCGGTGTAACGGACGGCCTTGATGATGAGGCTGGCATCCACGTTGCCCGGCACAACAGCCGGGCCGGAGTCACCGCCCTTGAAAATGGCCGCCGAGGAATCCAGGGCGAGGCCGCCCTTGAATTTTTTCGCCTCGTGGCCGTGGCACTCAAAGCATCTCTCGGCCAGCAGCGGTTTGACGGCCTGCTCGTAAAGCGCGAGGCCGCTGGAAGGCGGTTTAGGCGCGGCGGCGATGGACTGCACCACGGAAAGGCAGAGGCCGGACATCAGTGCGGCTGTTCGAAACAATAAATTCATCGCGAGACTTTGACGGTGGCAGACAGGCCGCAGATTCGCCCGGATTGAGAGGTCTTTTCAAGTCTGCGCAGGCGGGCTGCGCCGGGGCTGTCTTTCCGTTCAAGGCGGGGTGGCTGGCGGTTATGCGAGCGGCAGCTCATCGGCACCACCGGTGGGCTGGGCCGGGGCTTCATCGGGGACTGCCGTTTCGGACAGCACCGCCGCAGGCTCCACCGGCAGCGGGGCCTTCGGGGCCTCCAGCATCACCAGAGCGGGCCGGAGCATCTGGCCCTGAAACGTGTAGCCCGTGGCCACGGTCTCGAAAACCTTCGCGTCGTCGGGGATGTCCTTGCGCCCGTCCGCCGTCTGGTGCTGGCCCGGCTCGAAGCCGTCGCCCGCGGCCGGTGCAAACGCCACGAGGCCCATGCGTCGCGCGGCGTCGCGGCAGGCGTTCTGGAAGTGCGCGAGCTGTTCGATGAGGTTCTGCTGGCCTGAATGCTTTGCCGCGCGGTGCAACGCATAAACGTGGTCCAGAACGCGCACCAGCACCTGAAGCCAGTCGGTTTCGGCGCGCTTGAGCTTCTCGACTTCAAGCCGGAGCGTGGCCTTCTCGGAATCGTTCGCCTTCTTCATGAAGTCGGCGAAACGCAGCGCCTCCTGCGACATCTCCTCGGAGACCTGCTTCGCGGACTCGATGGCCTTGGCGTTGTGCTCCTGCACGTTCTGCCACTGCGCGGTGGCGATGGTGATCTGCGTGGCGACCCTTTCGAGGTTTTGGATCTGATGGGCGGCGGACTGAAGCCTCCCCAGCTCCTCGAGCTTGGTGGCGTTTTCGGCGTCCGTGTAGAAAGGGAGAATGGCCACCCAGGCCGCTCCGCCGACCGCCGCCAGGGCCAGCACCGCGATCCAGATGTTGATGGGATGCTCGCTCTTTTCCACGACCCACCAGGCGAAGTAATCCAATGCCGCCGCGCTCGCCAGGCACACGAACAGCGAAAGGGACGGCCATCGGGCGAGGCGTGTTTCCGGTCGATCACTCATGGCGGCGGAGGTTAGGGCGAAAGTTCAAAGTTCAAAGTTCAAAGTTCAAAGTTCAGGGTGGGAGTCACGCGGGCGCGTCATGACACTTGCATCTTGATTCCCGTCCGCCTTGTTCGGCGAGAGCCGGACAAGGCGGCTGGTTTGCCCCGTGTTTTCAAGAGACGCGGGTTGTCGCTTGCGGGGCGAGCTGCTATTCCATTCGCGTGAATCCCTTCCTCGAACTGCGCGATGTGAAGACCCACTTCCCGGTGGAGCACGGGCTGGTGTTCCGGCGGCGCGTGGGAACGGTGCGCGCGGTGGACGGTGTCTCGCTGGCCTTGCGGCAGGGGGAAATCCTCGGGCTGGTGGGCGAGTCGGGCTGCGGGAAATCCACGCTGGGGCGGACGATCCTCCAGCTTCTCCCGGCGAGCGAGGGCACGGTGGTGCTGGGTGGACGGAGCCTCACGGCCCTGCGCGGTGCGGAACTGCGGACGGCGCGCGCAGACTTTCAGATGATTTTCCAGGACCCGTATGCATCCCTCAACCCGCGCATGACGGTGTTCGACACGCTGGCGGAGGCGATCCAGGCGCATCGTGCGGTGCCGGCGGCGGAGCTGCCCGGGCGCGTGGCGGCGTTGATGGAAAAGGTCGGCCTCGCGCCGCGTTACCAGCGCAAGTATCCGCATGAGTTCAGCGGCGGGCAGCGGCAGCGCATCGCCATTGCGCGCGCGTTGGCGGTGGAGCCGAAGTTGATCGTGGCCGACGAGCCGGTGTCGGCGCTGGACGTCTCGATCCAGGCCCAGATCATCAACCTCCTCGCCAGGCTTTCGCGCGAGATGGGCCTCACACTGGTCTTCATCTCGCATGACCTCTCCGTGGTGCGCCACATCGCCGACCGCATTGCGGTGATGTATCTGGGGAAGATCGTCGAGCTGGGGCCGGCGGCGGCGGTGTTCGACCACCCGCTGCATCCCTACGCGCAGGCACTGGTCAGCGCGGTGGCGGTGCCCGATCCGGTGAAGGCGAAGCTGCGGCAGCGCATCGTGCTCGCGGGCGACCCGCCGTCGCCGCTGAACCCGCCGGGCGGCTGCGCCTTTCACCCGCGCTGCCAGCATGTGACCGAGGCGTGCCGGGCGAGGGTGCCGGCGCTGGAGGAGTTTTCCCCCGGACGCGAGGTGGCGTGCCTTCGGGCGCGGGAGATTCGGACGCTTTCGTAGTCGCGATCTTCAGGTTGCGCACCGGCCCGGCGCAGCCTGAAGGCCGCGGCTGCCGGGAGCCGGCGCATTTTGACATTGGAAAAATTCCCTCCAACCGTTATCCAATGACCGTTAAGCACACAGACCAGACCAACTGACATGACCGGAACGCCGCCGATCACCAGACCCGCCGCCCCGCCGGGCAGCAGTGCCGCGCCCGGCGATTACTCGGTGATGGTGCTCCTCGTGGACGATCAGGTCATGGTCGCCGAAGCCATCCGCCGCTGTCTCGCCAACCAGCCGAGCATTGACTTTCATTACTGCATCAACCCCACGGAGGCGGTGCGGCTTGCAAACCAGATCAAACCCACGGTCATCCTCCAGGACCTCGTGATGCCGGGCATCGACGGCCTGACCCTGGTGCGGCAGTTCCGGGCAAACCCCGGCACACAGGAAACGCCCATCATCGTCCTCTCGACGAAGGAGGAGCCGACCATCAAGGCCCAGGCCTTCGCCGCCGGGGCGAACGATTACCTCGTCAAGCTGCCGGACAAGGTCGAGCTGATCGCCCGCATCCGCTACCACTCCAAGGCGTATCAGAACGCCCTCCAGCGCGACGAAGCCTATCGCGCCCTCCGCGAAAGCCAGCAGCAGCTGGTGGACAGCAACACCGCGCTCCTCGCCCTGAACCAGAAGCTCGAGGAGGCCACCCGCGCGAAGTCCGAGTTCCTCGCCAACACCAGCCACGAGATCCGCACGCCGATGAACGGCATCATCGGCATGACGTCGCTGCTGATGGACTCGGAGCTGACCAACGAACAGCGCGATTTCGTGGAGACGGTCCGCAACTCGGCGGATGCGCTGCTGAACATCATCAACGACATCCTCGACTTCTCGAAGATCGAGGCCGGGAAGCTCGATCTGGAGAGGCACCCCTTTGAGCTGCGCACCTGCCTGGAGGAGGCGCTCGACCTCCTGACGCCACGCGCGGCCGAGAAGAAGCTCGATCTCGTTTACTCGCTCGAAGACAACCTCCCCACCGTCATCGAGGGCGATGTCACGCGCCTGCGGCAGATCGTCGTCAACCTCCTCAGCAACGCGGTGAAATTCACCGCCAAGGGAGAGGTCGCGATCGCAGTCAGCCGTGAGGAGCACCCGGGCGATCTCCCCGGCAGCGAGACTCCCCCCGAGCCCGGCTCGTTTTACATCCGCATTTCGGTGCGCGACACCGGCATCGGCATCCCGGCGAACAAGATGGACCGGTTGTTCAAGTCGTTCACACAGGTGGACAGCTCGACCACGCGGCAGTTCGGCGGCACGGGCCTGGGGCTGGCGATTTGCAAGCGCCTCGCCGAGCTGATGGGCGGCAAAATCTGGGTCGAGAGCGAAGCGGGCAGGGGCTCGACATTCCATCTCATTCTCCGCACCCAGGCGTCGCGCACCGATCTGCCGAGCTCGGCGGCCGCGCCAGGCGAGAGGCTGAAGGGAAAGAAGCTCCTACTGGTCGAGGACAGCGGCTCCAACCGGAAGGCCTTCGCGCAATACGCGCGCTGGGCCGCAGCCGACCTTCGCTCCGTGGCCACGAGCAAGGAGGCGCTCGACCATATCTCCGGCGGCGAGCGGTTCGATGCCATCGTGCTGGACCTGCAACTGCCCGAGATGGACGGCCTCACCCTTGCGCAGTTCATCCGCCGCGTGCCCGGCTGCGAGGCGACGCCGATTTTGCTGATGACCGACGTCCGGCTGCGTTCCGACGACAAACGGCCCGGGGCGGTCGGCGTTTCGCTCTTCATTTACAAGCCGCTCCGCCCGGCGCAAATCTTCGATGCCCTCGTCCGCGCGCTGGAGAACATGCCGCGCACCGAGAAAAAGGCGCCCGTCAGCTCGGAGTTCGACGCCACCATGGCCGGACGCCTGCCGTTGCGGCTGATGCTGGCCGATGACAACGTCATCAACCAGAAGGTCGGCGTGAAAATGCTGGAACGCCTTGGCTACCGGCCGGAAGTGGCCGCCAACGGCCTTGAGGTTCTCAAACTGCTGGAGCAGCAGCCGTTCGACCTGATCTTCCTCGACGTGCAGATGCCGGAGATGGACGGCTACGAAGCCGCGCGGCGCATTCACGCGCAATGGTCGCCCCCCGGATGCCCCCGCCTCGTGGCCATGACGGGCAACGCCCTCGAAGGCGACCGCGAGAAATGCATCAAGGCCGGCATGGACGACTACGTGGCCAAGCCCGTCCGCATCACGGAACTGCAGGCTGTCATCGAGCGCTGGGGTCAGGCCCGGAACGCATCCGTCGCGGCGGATGCGGGCGGCAATCATGACAACGCGCCCGTTCTGGACACCACCATCATTGCCGAGCTGAGCGAGATGAAGTCCAAGGATGGCGTGCCGCTGCTGCACGAGCTGATCGACCTGTTCCAGCAAAACGCGCCGAAGCACCTGGAGCAGATCAAGACTTCTGGCGACAACCTCCAGCAGCTTGCCTTCGCCGCGCACATCTTTCGGGGCATGAGCTTGAACCTCGGGGCCAACATCCTTGGCAATCTCTGCCAGGATCTGGAAACCCTCGCCACCAGCGGCCAGACGGCGGGCATTCCCGCACTGGTGCCAAAAATCGAGGAAGCTTTCCGCCGGACCAGCGCGGAGTTTCAGGGCATCCGGTCGAGCAAGCTGTAGCCTTCCGGCCGCATCTGCCGACGTCGGACCCGGTCTTCAAGCATCCCGCCTGCGCACGGCGGATTTCATCCCACCCGGATCATGGCGGCGGCGGTATTCCGCCGGGCTGCAGCCGGCCAGGTCGGTGAAGACGCGCGTGAAGTAATAACGGTTTGGGAAACCCAGGGAATCGGCGATCTGCTCGATGGATTCCCCGCCCAGGGCGAGCGCCTCGCGCGCCAGGCGGACCCGCACGTCACGGACGTATTGGGCAGGCGTGGCCCCGGCGTGCATGCTGAAGCGCTCGGTAAACTTCCTGACGCTCATGCCGGCGCGCAGCGCAAGGGCGGCATTCGAGAGGTCCGCCCCGGGCTCGGCATGGATGAATGTGCAAACGTCCGACAAGGCGTCGGAAGCCGGCTGGATTGTCACAAAATCGAACCGGCGAAACGCGGCGTGGAGCACGGCGCAGGTCGCGTGATACAGCTGCTGATCACGCACGGGAGATGCGTCCGCCCCGGCCAGTGTGCGCGCATCGCCCAGCAACGCCGAGAGGGTTTTGTCCACCGCAACCTCCAGCGGTGCGCGCAGGGCGGACGGCCGGCGGGGTGTCACCGAGAAATGAATCCAGAAATGAGAGGCGGGATGCGGGCCGTGGCAGTCGAACAGCGTGTCCTCTG
>JBAYGL010000245.1:0-7856 GCA_041666725.1 Limisphaerales bacterium | reverse complement strand
CGACGAGCAGTTCTCGTCGGTGCTCTTCTGGGACGCGTGCCAGAAACTCGTGGAGATGTTTGAAGCGTCCGGCCAGCCCGACCGCGCCGCGTCGTGGCGTCGCGAAGCCGGGCGCGTGCGGAGCGGGATGTCCACGCTGTGGGATGACCGTGCCGGCGTGTTCGTGGCCGCGAGCGAGAAGTGGCGCCAGCCGTCCGTATGGGGGTCGCTCTTTGCCGTCTATGCCGGGCTCGCCACTCCGGAGCAAGCGGATCGCATCACCGGTTACTGTCGGAAAAATTACGACCTAATCGTGACGCGCGGTCAGGTGCGGCATTTGCCCAAGGGCACCTTCTGGGGCCGGCCAGAACCCCAGTTCATCAAATGAAACAGGGCTCCACCTCATTGAATGCTGCGCCGGACAGCGATGCGTTTTTTATGAAAAGTGACCTTCAGCTGAAACGAAATCCTCATCTGTCCCTCGCAATCGCCGCGCTGGGCGTGCTCGTGTTCAGCGCCACGGCACAGGCGGCTGAATCCTCACCCGCACCCAGGGCCGCCGACATCGAAAGCCAGTTCACGCTGCCTGCGGGCTTCGCCATCCGCGTGGTCGCCGCCGAACCGGACATCGCCAATCCAGTGACGATGTGCGTGGACGAGCAGGGTGCGCTCTACGTCACCGAAGCCCACACCTACCGCTACGGGCCGAAGGGCTCGCCGTTCCAGCCGCCGGGCAATCCCATCAAGCGCATCGAGCCCGGGCCCGATGGCCGTGCCGTGCGCATCACCGTCGTGGCGACCGGCTTCCCCGAGCCGGTGATGGGCGTGCAGGTGCGCGCTGAAAAACTCTACGCGACGTGCCTCAACGAGCTCTTCGTGATGGACATCGGCCCTGACGGAAGGGGCGCGAACCGCAGGCTTCTCGTGAAGGACGCCGCAACGCCGTGGAATCCATTTGGAATGTATCGCGTCGTCGTGGGGCCGGACGAAAAACTCTGGCTCTGCATCGGTGATCACCCGGGCAGCGAACCGGTTTCGCTCACGGGCTCCGACGGACGCGCGGTCCGGCTGCGCGGCCAGAGCGGCGGCCTCGTGCGCTGCAACCGCGACGGCTCCGGCCTCGAGATGATCGCACAGGGTTTTCGCGCGCCGTTTGGTTTCGACATCGATCCCTGGGGGCATGTCTGGCACATCAGCAACGGCGAGGGCAGCCCGAACATCTACGTCCACGTCATCCCCGGCATGGATTACGGCTATCATTCGCGCGACGTTTCCTTTGCCTGGCTTGCTGGAAAAACGCCGCTCGCGCCGCCCGTGCGCGACATGGGGGCGGGGGCCAACACGGCCGCCCTTCACTATTACTCCTCGATGCTGCCGCGCGAGTTTTGGGGCAACGTCCTGATGGCCAACTGGGGCAGTCACGGGGCCAATCCGGGCAACCGCCTCGTCAAACGCTTCCTCCGCCAGCAGGACGGCCGGGATGAAACCGGCACCGCCGGCACCGGACTCGTTGAAGTCAACACGACATTCCTCGGTTCATCCGACCCGATGTTCCGCCCGACCTGCTTTGCGCTCGCGCCGGATGGCGCGCTCTACCTCACCGACTGGCACGGGCGCGACGACGAAAGCGACCAGACCGGACGCGTCCTGAAGATAACTTACACCGGCAAGCACCAGAGCCCGCCACCACCCGCGCCCTCGCCGGACAAAATCGCACGGATGAAACCAGAGGCGCTGGTTGCGCTGCTCGGTCACCCGAACCATCTCGTCCGCGAGCTGGCGCAGCGCGCGCTCTCACAAGCCCGCGCTGCTGCGCTGGGATCACTCGGAACGGTCCTGGAAAAAGGTGATGCGTTCGCGGCGGCCCAGGCGGTCTGGACGTTGGTGCAAGTGAACTCGGCGGCGGCCAATCAGACCCTGTCCCGCGCACTTAAAAATCCCGACGCGCGGGTGCGTGCCCACGCCCTGCGCCAGCTCCGGCAGTCGGCCGCAGGCAGTTCACTGAACGCAATCGCCAGCCCGCTGCTTCGCGATCCGGACGGCGAGGTGCGCGTGGAGGCGGCACTGGCGCTGGATTCGCCCGAAGCCGTGGGGCGCGGGCTGCTCGCCGCACTGGAGACGGCCACCGGTTTGCGGCTTCGCTATCAAATCGGTTTCGAGCTGGGGCGGCGCGGGGACCGCGCTTCGCTCGAAAAACTGCGCGCCTCAACCGACCCCGGGCTTCAGCGCGTGGCCATGATCGCCGCAGACACGGCACGGAATGAAAACTCCGCGCTTGCGGCGGTGGTCAAGGACTGGCCTCTGCCATTGTCCGGCCAGGACACGGCGAAGAAACTGGTCGCGCAACTCGAAACCGGAAGGACGCGGCTGAGCGAAACGAGCGACCAGTTGCTGGCGCTGGAGTGGCTGGAGGAACATCCGCTGGCGAGGCCCCCGCTGGAGTTTTTCCTCGCCTGTCTGCAAGACGACGACCGCCTCGTGCAGGCGGCGGCGCTGCGCGCAGTGCGACGCGGCGCGGTGGACACGGCGGAAATTGCGACGGCAACACTGGCCCTCCTCGACCGCGCCAGGCACGTGCCCGTGCAGTTGGAGGCGCTCTACACGCTCGGCGCGTTTGCCAGCGCTGGCGGACCCGAACTCTGGGTGCCCTGGCTGAAAAATCCGTCGAAAATTGTCGCGACAGCGGCGCTTCGTGCGCTTCGCCAGCGGGAACGAAAACCTGAATTCGTCAATGCGCTGTGGCCAGCAGCACGCGACGCGGCCCGCCGCAGCCCGCACCTGGCCGAGGAAACGTGGTTCACGTTCCGGCAGCTGGGCATTCCGGAGAAGCAACTGGCGGAACTTCCGGCCCGCGCGCCTGCGCCGGCTGACAAGGGCCAGCTTGCGCAATCCGCCCTGTCGCGCGTGAGCGGCGCCTCGGCCTTGCTGGGCCAGTTGAGTTTCAGCACGACGCGGACGATGTGCGCCGCCTGCCATTCTGTGCAGCCGGGCGAGTCGCGCTTCGGTCCCAGCCTCGCCGATCTGGGCGCCGCCGCGCAGCCGCAATACTTTATCGAGTCCATCCTGGAACCAGGCAAGGTGATCAAGACCGGCTATCAGGTCGAAACCGTCGAGACGAAGGATGAACGTTCCTTCAGCGGCCTCGTCGAAGCTTCCGGGAAAAGCCTCGTCATTCGAACATTGGGCGTCGCGCCGGTGACGGTGCCCTTGACCGAGGTGAAACTTCGTGTGACAAGCCAGCTTTCACCGATGCCGGAAGGATTGGAAGCGGCCGTGACTGTCGCCGAGCTGGCCGATCTGACGGCATATCTTTTGTCACTGAAAGCAAACCACTGAAACGAAATCAACGGAGCACTCCATGAAAAATCAATCAACCGCCTCAACTGAAACATCGCGTCGCGGGTTTCTGAAAACTTCCACGGCCGCCGGCGGCGCGCTGCTCGCCAGCCTCGACGTTGCGCGGTTTGCGCATGCCGCTGGAAGCGACGAGGTGAAGATCGCCCTCGTCGGCTGCGGCGGACGCGGCACCGGTGCGGCCGCCAACTCGCTCGACAACGCCACGCACGGCAACATGAGGCTCGTCGCCATGGCGGATGCGTTCCGCGAAAGGCTCGACGCGAGCTGCAAGACGCTGGAGACGCGGTTCAAAAACAAGGTGAGCGTGTCCGACTCCGACAAATTTGTCGGGCTGGACGCCTACAAGCACGTCCTCGAAGGCGAGGCCAACACCGTGCTGCTGACCACACCGCCGGGATTTCGTCCGATGATGTTCGAAGCCGCGGTGAAGGCGGGCAAAAATGTTTTCATGGAAAAACCCGTCGCGGTGGATGCTCCCGGTTACCGGCGGGTGATTGCGGCCAGCGCGGAGGCCAGGAAGAAGGGGCTCAGGGTCGCCGTGGGCCATCACCTGCGCCACGCAACGAACCATCGCAACGTGATCCAGCAGATTCACGACGGCCTCATCGGCGAACTGCTCTACACCCGGGCCTATTTCAACACCAACGGCATCTGGAACCGCACCCGCAAGGAGGGCATGACCGAAATGGAATACCAGATCCACAACTGGTATCACTTCCTCTGGCTCAGCGGGGATCACATCGTCGAGCAGCACGTGCATGGCATCGACGCCTGCAACTGGATTGCACAGGGTCATCCCGTGGAGGCCGTTGGCATGGGCGGCCGCCAGGTCCGGGCTGAGAAGGGGATCGGCGAAATCTTCGACCATCACGCGGTGCAGTTCACCTACGCCAACGGCGTGCGGAGCTTCAGCGAATGCCGTCAGATTCCCGGCTGCTGGCCGAGCTTCACGCATCACGCCCACGGCACGAAGGGTTATGTGAGCTTCGAGGGTGGAAACGACAACGTGACGATTTACCTCAAGGGCAAGGATCCCCAGCGCATCAAAGGCGGACCTGACGGCCACCAGATCGAATGGGACGATCTGCTCGCCGCGTTCAAGGCCGGCAAGTCCTACAACGAACTCGACTGGACTGCGGACAGCACGATGACCGCCATCCTCGGGCGCATGGCGACCTACACCGGCAAACTGGTGACGTGGGAAGATGCCGTGAAATCAGAACTCAGCTACGCACCCGAACGTCTCGCCTGGGATGCCGAGCCGAAGTCCAAACCGGGGCCGGATGGAATTTATCCGTGCGCGATTCCCGGGGTGACGAAAGCGCTCTGATCCGGAATCATGCAGTTGAAGCTGGCTTTCCCTCCAACGCAGAAGCGGGCCAGGCTGTTCGTGCTCACATTTTGGCGGCCTTCGCCGGTCGCTTCCCTGCGCACCTTTGCGGCCTCCACGCCTTTGCGGTTGGGGCTAAACATCTTTTGACACTCGGAACACATAGGAAGGAAGTCTTTTTCAGTATCAGCCGGCGATATAAAGGGACATTTTTTGACAGAGCGTCCGTGTGCTGGAAGTGTTCCGCCATGGCTCGAAAATTGAGACTTCTTGACTTGAATCAAATCGAGCGGTCCCGGGCCAACGTCTGATCCGCATATGACCATAGTGAAGTCACTCACAACTGTGCCAAAAACGCCCTCTGACACGATTCGGTCGACCAACAGCGAGCCATCCGGGGGAGCCTCAACGGCAGGGCAGGAGTGTCGGCTGAGGTTTCCGATGCCGTGCAGCATTCCAGCCCCGTGCGGGATGCCGTGCGATCTGCATCTGGGCCCTGAGCGTCATGCGATCGTGAACCTGGGGAGCCTGGCCCGCATGGCGATAATGGCGGTCCCGGGCAGACGCGGTCCCTTCCGTCAGCAGGCCGAGGAGTTGTTTGCCCAGGTGGGTTGCCTGGTCACACATCAGGCGATGCCGTTGCAGCCAACCACGATGATGGTCTTTCTGCGGGATGGAGCGGATGAGGCCGTGTGCCGGGAGGTGATCCGCCTGCGGTTTGGCAAGGAAGCGCCGGTGACGACGTTTGTGGTGCAGCCGCTGTGCTGCGGTGCCGCGCTGGGCGTGGAGCTGTGGACTGTGGGCGGCCCGGACGTGACGGTGAAACGACCCGGGAAGCATCTGGTTACGGTCGAATCTGACGGGATACGCTGGGTCTACTGCGGCGACATCCTTGGCGGGGTTGACAGTGACGGCCCCTACACAGAATCCATGAACGCCTTCCAAAGCATGCAGAAGGAGCTCACGACCGCCGGGGTTGACGTCGATCAAGTGGTGCGGACGTGGATTTACATCAACCAGATCACTTTGGGCGAGGACGGCCAGCAGCGCTATCAGGAGCTCAATCGCGCGCGGACGGATTTTTTCCAAAGCATCCACTTCGGAGCCAAGGCCCGTGCGGCCTGGGCACCGGAGACGATCTACCCCGCCAGCACAGGCATCGGAACCCAGGGCTCCACCATCGTGATGAGCTGCATGGCGCTGGATTCCAAGAGGCCGGATGTTTTCCTCATGCCGCTGGAAAACCCCCAGCAAACGCCGGCCTATGATTATCAGGCGGTTTATTCCCCAAAGACGCCGAAGTTTTCGAGGGCGATGGCGGTGGTGCAGGGACACTTCGTCACCACGCTCGTGTCCGGCACCGCGAGCATCGTGGACTCAAAAACCTGCTTCCCTGAAGATATCGTCCGTCAGACGGAGCAGACGATCGAGAACATCGAGCGGCTGATCGCTCCGGAAAACTTCGCGCGCCACGGAATGGCCGGATCAGGCGCAACCCTGGCCGACATCGCAAAGCTCCGGGTGTATGTGAAGCATCCGGAGGATTACGAGAAATGCCGGGCCGTCTGTGAGCGGCTGCTTCCCGGAGCCCCGGCCATCTACCTGCACGCGGATGTCTGCCGCCCTGACCTGCTCGTGGAGATTGAGGCCGTCGCCTTCTCTCCTTTCACCCCCAACGCGGCTTCTCCTCGCGTGAACGGAACCGCAGTCAACCAGGCAAAACGGAAGGAGTAACACCGTTATGTTCAACGCACTCTGGAGTCGGGCCGGCGTGGGGCGCCGTGCCGCGCTGTGTGCGTTGCTGGCCTGCTGCCTGGGAGGGCTGGGGTTGGTCTCGTTGACCGGCTGCAAGAAAAAGAAGGCGAAATCGCAGCAGAATCCGGCCACAAAACAGGAGGTCGCAAAAAAGGCGGCCGAAGTTCCGCCTCCCAAGCTTGACGGGGCGAAATCCATCGACGAGTTCGTCTTGGGCTGGCTCAAGCACCTGAAACTTCAGCCCGCCGATCCCTGCACGGACGCCGAGTTTGTCCGGCGCGTCTATGTGGATGTCCTGGGCACGCTGCCCACGGCCAAGGAGGCAAGCGCGTTCATTTCAAGCTCCGAGCCGAACAAGCGGAGCGCGTTGATCGACCGGCTGCTGGAGCGCCCGGAGTTCGCGGATTACTGGGCCATGAAATGGGGCGACATCCTCCGCATCAAGGCCGAGTTCCCCGTCAACCTCTGGCCCAACGCGGCGCAGGCGTATCACCACTGGGTCCGCTCCTCCATCGTGCAAAACAAGCCTTACGACAAATTCGTGCGTGAACTGCTCACTTCCAGCGGCAGTAATTTCAGGGTGGGGCCGGTCAATTTTTACCGCGCCCTGCAAAGCAAGACGCCAGAGAGCACCGCCAGGACCGCGGCACTGACGTTCATGGGTGTCCGGGCCGATGATGCGTGGCCGGAGCGTTCGTTGTCCGGCATGGTGGCCTGCTTCTCGCAGGTCGGCTACAAGCCGACGCGCGAATGGAAGGAGGAGATTGTTTTCTGGGACCCTGACAAGACCAGCGTGAAGACCACAAACGCCGTGACCCCCGTCTTGAATGCCCCGCCGACCAACAAGCCTCCGGCGGTGGCTGCGATTTTTCCGGACGGCACCCCGGCGAAGTTGTCGCCGGAACGCGATCCGAGGGAGGTTTTCGCGGATTGGTTGATCACGCCCAAGAATCCCTGGTTCACGCGCAACATCGCCAACCGCGTCTGGTCCTGGCTGCTGGGACGCGGGATCATCCATGAACCGGACGATATCCGGGAAAAAAACCCGCCCAGCAACCCCGACCTCCTGGCTTTCCTGGAGAAGGAGCTGGTCGCACACCGTTACGACCTCAAGCATCTCTACCGGCTGATCCTGAACTCCAAGACCTACCAGTTCTCATCCAAGGCGAAGGCCACCGGCCCCCTGGCCGAGGCACATTTTGCCAGCTACGCCGTCCGGCGGCTGGATGCGGAGGTGTTGCTCGACGCGATCAACAAGGTTTCCGGCACGTCGGATCTATACACCAGCGCCATTCCGGAGCCGTTCACCTTCATTCCCAAGGACACCCCCGCCGTCGCCCTGGCCGACGGCAGCATCACGAGCCCGTTCCTGGCGTTGTTCGGGCGTTCGGCGCGTGCCACCGGACTGGAAAGCGAACGCATCAACAGGGTGCTT
>JBAYGL010000244.1:0-7907 GCA_041666725.1 Limisphaerales bacterium | reverse complement strand
CGTCACGGACGCGGTGGAGACGGCCGCAGCCGGGGGAAAGAAGGAAGTGAGCGGCGAGTATCGCGTGTTGGACGGGCAACGACGCGTGAAATGGCTCCGCGACCACGGGGTCATCGTCCGGGATGAATCAGGCCGCGCCACGGGCATACGGGGACTGGCCACGGACGTCACGGAACTCAAGGAGGCGGGACTGGCGCTGGCGAACGAAAAGGCGTTGCGCCGCTCGATGATGGAACATTCCGCCTCCCTCATCTTCACGGCTGATCTGGAGAACCGCATCATCTTCAGCAACCCCGCGTTCGACCAGGCGCTGGGCCACCCGGTCGGGTTCCCGGTCGGCAAGCTCCGGTCCGAGCTCATGCCGCCGGAAACCTCCGCGCAGCAGCACGAGAGCGATCTGGAGGTCGTGCAGCACGGGCAGCCCCTGCGCTTCGAGGAGTCGGTGAACGATGGCAGGACGAACCGCACGTTTTTCACCGTCAAATTCCCCCTGCGGGACGGGAACGGGAAAATCCATGCCGTGGGCGGCATATCGACCGACATCAGCGAACACAAGCGGGATCAGGAGGCATTGAACGAATCAGAGGTCCGTTACCGGCTCCTGTTTGAGACCGCAAAGGACGGCATCCTGATCCTCGACGGCGAAACGGGAACGATCGTGGATGTGAACCCGTTCCTGGGCGGGATACTGGGTTTCTCCCGCGATCAATTCCTCGGAAAGAAAGTCTGGGAGCTGGAATCTCTCAGGAATGCGATCGACAGCCCGAAAAAGTTGGAGGAGTTGAAGCAGAAGGGATACGCGCGCAACGAAGACCTGTCGCTGAAAACCAGCGACGGGCGGCTGATCGAGGTGGAGTTGATCAGCATCGTCTACCGGGTTGACCAGCACAAAGTCATCCACTGCAACATCCGCGACATCACCGAGCGCCGGACTGCGGAACGCGAACTGGAGCTGCAGGCCCGGCTTGCGACGGGACTGCTGGAATTCCCGCTGGCCTCCGAACAGATGGGGGAGAAGACGTTCCTCCAGCACGGGCTGGAGCTGGCCGAAAACCTCACCGGTAGCCAGATCAGCTTCATCCACTTCGTAAGCCCGGACCAGGAGTCGATCGAACTCGCGAGCTGGTCACGCCACACGCTGGAAGATTATTGCCGCGCTCTTTTTGACAGCCATTACCCGGCGAAACAGGCCGGCATCTTGGCCGACGCCCTCAGGGAACACAAGGCGGTTGTCTTCAACGACTACTCCACTTATCCGCACAAGCACGGCCTGCCGGAGGGGCATTCCGAGCTGAAACGGCTCGTCAGCGCACCGATCATCGAAAATGGAAAAGTCGTGATGCTCATCGGCGCGGGCAACAAGCAGGCCGACTACACCGCGCAGGACGTGAACACCGTGCAGCTCGTCGGAGACACCCTCTGGAGGATCATCCAGCGCCGCCGCGCGGAGGTGCAGGTTCGCGACGGTATGGCCTACCTCGGGACGATCATCGACGCCTCGCCCGTGGGCATCATCTCCTACGACCACACGGGGCAGACCCAGACCGCCAACGAAGCGGTGGCCCGGATGCTCGGAGGGACGGTGGACAAACTCCTGGCCCAGAATTTCAGGAACATCGCACCCTGGAAGCCCTCCGGCATCCTGGCCGCCGCTGAACGCGCCCTGGAGCGCCATCAGCCGGAGCAGATTGAGGCGCACTTCACCACCACCTTCGGCAAGGAAGTCTGGGCGTCCATTCAGATCGTCCCCTTCCAACGCGGCGACCACTGGCACCTGCTCGCCCTCTACACCGACATCGGGGAGCGGATGCTGGCCACCGCACAACTGCTGCTCCAAAGCGCCGCGCTCGACGCCGCCGCCAACTCCATTGCCATCACGGACACAAAAGGAACCATCCTCTGGGTCAACGATGCCTTCACCAAAGGCACCGGCTACACGCTTGCGGAAGTCATCGGCAAGAACCCGCGCGTGCTCAAGTCCGGCCACCACCCGGCCGAGTTCTACGAGGGCATGTGGAAAACCATTCTGTCCGGCAGGGTCTGGCACGGCGAGATCCACAACTTGCGCAAGGACGGATCCGCGCTTCAGGAGGATGCCACCATCACCCCCGTGAAAGACACCTCCGGGCGCATCACCCACTTCATCGCCATCAAGCAGGACATCACCGAACGCAAGCAGCTCGAGAAACAGTTCCTCCGCGCGCAGCGCATGGAAAGCGTCGGCCTCCTGGCCGGCGGCATCGCGCACGACCTCAACAACGTCCTGGCCCCCATCCTCATGGGCGCGGGCATGCTCAGACTGCTGACCATCGACGCGCGGCTCGTGGAGCAGCTCGAACGGATCGAGCAAAGCGCCCAGCGCGGCGCGGACATCGTCAAACAGGTGCTGACCTTCTCGCGCGGCATCGAGGGCGAGCGCATCACGCTCCAGCCCAAGCACATCGTCAAGGACATGGTCCGCATGGCCCGCGAGACCTTCCCGCGCAACATCCGTATCCAGGTGGACCTGCCCACCGAGCTCTGGCCTGTCGTCGGCGACCCGACGCAGATTCACCAGGTGCTGCTGAACCTGAGCGTCAACGCCCGCGACGCCATGCCCGACGGCGGTGATCTGAACTACAGCGCGCTCGACGTCGAGGTGGACGCGAAACTCGCGCAGGCCAACCCCGGCGCAAAGCCGGGCCCTCACACCGTCCTGCGCGTGCAGGACACCGGCACCGGCATCCCGCCCGAGGTGATTGACCGCATGTTCGAGCCCTTCTTCACCACCAAGGAGCTGGGCAAGGGCACGGGGCTGGGCCTCTCCACCGTGCTGGGCATCGTGCGCAGCCACGGCGGGTTTGTCACCGTGCAGAGCCAGACCGGCAGGGGCACGACCTTCAACGTGTATCTGCCCGCGAATCCGCAGGCGGTCAGCGCCGCGCCGCCCGCCCCGCCCGAGGCGGTCCCCCTCGGTCACGGCGAACTGCTGCTCGTGGTGGACGACGAAGACGACATCCAGCAGGTCACACGCTCCATGCTCGAGTGCAACGGCTACCGCGTGATCACGGCCGGCGACGGCACGGACGCCCTGAGCCAGTTAAGCAAGCAGCTCAACGATGTAAAACTGGTCATCACGGACATCATGATGCCCTTCATGGACGGCGTGCAGCTCATCCGGGCCGTCCACCGGCTCTCGCCCAACATGCCGGTCGTCGCGTCAAGCGGAGCCCTCGGCATGCCCGGCCAGAAAGACCGCACCGACGAAGTGGCGGGCCTGGGCGTGAAGCACATTCTGCACAAGCCCTACTCCGTCGAGACGCTCCTCCGCGCCGTCCATGAGGAGCTGCACAAGAAACCCTCCGGGTCTGTTCCGGAGGCGATGTAGGGAGCGCGGCGGCAGCCGGGCCACGCCCCGCAGCGACGTTCCCTGAAGTTCGGGGTTTGATGTTGAACCCGAATTCCGAGACAGCAAGCGGGGCGCAAGCAGCCCGCTGGTTTGGAGCGCGGCGTTGACGCCGCAGAAAGCCCCGGGAGCAAAAGTGCGCTCGGACCACCTCTCGCTGGCGCACGCTTCTGCGGCCTCAAGGCCGCGCCCCTCGCCGGCGGCCGCCGTCCACTTCGGAGTTCGGGTTGAAGTCATCCGGAGACAATGGTGTGTTTCTTCCTCAATTCTTCGGCCCTCTTCACCGTCTGTTGTTCACTACATGCCAATGCTCAGTGCCCAACAATCCATTCCCCGCCGTCGCGTGACGGCGAATTGCGTGCTCACCGTCGCCTTTCTTGCCTCCGCACTCGCGGCAACGGCCCAGCTTCCACAGCCCAAGCTCTTCACCGTGTTTCCGCCCGGCGCGAAGTCCGGCTCCGCCGTTGACGTGGCCGTCACCGGAGTGGAACTGGATGAAATCCAGCTGCGTTTCAACCATCCCGGCATCACCGCCAGAGCGCTTGCCGCCGCGAACCAGTTCTCCGTCAGCGTCACCGCCGACGTGCCGCCGGGCGCTTATGAGGCGCGCGCGCTCGGGCACTTCGGCCTCTCAAACCCGCGCACGTTCGTCGTGGGCACGCTCACGGAACTCGCGGAGAAGGCCGGCAACAACTCGCCCGAAACCGCCCGGGAGATTCCGCTGGATTGCGTCGTGAACGGGCGCACCGACAGCCAGGCGGCGGATTACTACAAGCTCACGGTGAAAAAGGGCCAGCGCATCCTCGCCGACTGCGCGTCCCGCGAACTGGACTCGCGCGCATCGGACGCCCTGCTGCTGCTCTCACCGGACGGGCGCGAGCTGGAGCGCGCACGGCTGGGCGGGCTGATCGACCACACGGCGGCGGCGGACGGCACGGTGATCCTCAGCCTGCACGACTTCGTGTATCGCGGCGGCGCAGAGTATTTCTACCGGCTCACGGTCACGACCGGGCCGCAGATCGAGTTCGCGTTCCCGCCGGCAGTCGAGCCGGGCAGGCAGGGCAAAGTCATGTTGTTCGGCCGGAATCTTCCCGGCGGCACACCATCGCAAGTCAGCGTGAACGGAAAGCTTCTGGAGCAGCTCAGCGTGGACATCACCCCCCCGGCCGACGCCCTCGCGCGCCAACGGCTCGCCACGACGCTCTTCATCGGAGGCGGCACGGCGGGCATCGACGGCTTCGAGCACCGCGTGAGGGCCGCAAACGGCACGCTCTCGAATCCCGCGCTGATCACCTTCGCAGACGCGCCGGTTGTCACCGAAATCGAGCCGAACAATTCGCCGGGCAAGGCGCAGAAAGTTTCGCCGCCCGTGACCATCGCCGGACAGTTCGCCACGCCGGGCGACCGCGACTGGTTCGCCTTTGACGCGAAAAAGGGCGACGTGTTCTGGCTGGAAGTCACATCGCACCGGCTCGGGTTGCCAACCGCACCCATGGTCGTGATCCAAAAAACGGTGAAGGACGGCAAGGGCGGGGAGACGTTTGCCGATGTGCAGGAGCTTGCCGAGCCGGCGGCGAACCTTGGCGGGCCGGAGTTCAACACCGAGCACCGCGATCCCTCCGGACGCTTCGAAGCGAAAGAGGACGGCTCGTTCCGCCTTGGCATCCGGGACAACTTCGGGCGCACCGTCGCCAGCCCGCGCCACACCTATCTGCTCACGCTGCGCAGGGAGAAGCCGGACTTCCGCCTCGTGATCGAACCCGACGCCGCGCCCACGAAGAAAAATCCAAACGACGTTGTGGCCAGCGCATCCTCGCTGTGGCGCGGAGAGATGCTGCCGCTGAAGGTGGTCGTGCTGCGTCGTGACCGTTTCAAGGAGGACATCGACGTGACCGTGTCCGGACTGCCCGCGGGCGTTCATGCCGTTCCGCTCCGGATTCCATCCGCCTCAAATTCCATCAGCCTGTTTCTTGCCGCCAAAGACGATGCGCCGGCTGGATTTGGAGAGGTGAAAATCATCGGCACGGCAAAAGTTGGCGACACGCAACTGGTGCGCGAAGCACGCCTGACCACCGTGAACTGGGACCTGGCCGCCGACAGCAATGTGTCTGACGCCCCTCAGACACGGCTCGCGCGCAGCCTGCCCGTCGCCGTCACCGACCGGGAGTCCGCGCCCCTGAGGTTTGCGATGGAAGCGAAGCTGCCGCTGGAGACGTGCGTGTTCGGCAAACTGCTCATCCCGGTCAACTTCACGCGACAGACCGACTTCAAGTCTGATGTGAAACTAAAAGTGGCCGGCAACAAGGAACTGGAAAAGACCCCCGAGCTGGCCGGAGGCGAAAAAACAAAATCCATCCAGCTCGTGCTGAACCTTGCCGAGCAAAAGCTCCCGCCCGGCCAGCACACCTTCTGGCTCCAGACCAACGCGAAGGGCAAGATGCGCCCCTACCTGGATGCGTCAAAGGCCGCCGAGGACGCCGCCAAGGCTGCGGAGAAAGCGGCCGCAGACGCCACCAAGGCCGCGAAGGAAGCGAAGGACGCCGCCGCCAAGGTGACCGCACCCGCCGAGGCCAGGGCCGCCGCCGAGAGGACCTCAAAGGAAGCCGATGCCAGGGCCAGGGATGCCGAGACGAAGAAGACCGCCGCGCAGGGCGCGATGAAGCAGATGGCCGACAAGTCGAAGCCGCGCGACGTGGATGCCGCGTTCTATTCGCTCCCGATCACGCTCACCGTCACAGCCGCGCCCATCAAACTGAGCGAGCCGGGCGCGCAGTCGCTGTCGCAGGGTGGCAGGCTCGAAGTCCCGGTGAAGATTGCACGACTCTACGACTTCAAAGACCCCGTGGACGTGACCCTCATCGTGCCCGGCGGCGTGAAAGGCGTCTCCGCCGCGAAGCTCACCATCCCGCGCGACGGCACCGCCGCGAAGCTCACGCTCGAAACCAAGACCGACGCGACGCCCGGCGAGCACAGGCTCACGCTGCATGCCGAGCTGAAACTCAACGGCCAGACCATCAAGGTGGACCAGCCGCTGACATTGAAAGTCGCCGCCGTGAGCAAGGCCAGGTGACGCGGTGGATTCGACTTTTTCCAAAGGCCCGCTGACTGACACCGAGCTGCTCGCGCAGTTCGAGAGTTGCACTCTACCGGCGGAGCGCTGGCATCACGCCGAGCATATCCGCATCGCCTATCTCTACCTCCGCCAGCATGAATTCCCGGAGGCTCTGGACCGGATGCGCACAAGCCTCAAGGCGCTCAACGTCGCACAGGCCGTGCCCGAATCGCTCGACCGTGGCTATCACGAGACGCTCACGGTGGCATGGCTCCGGCTCGTCCACGTCATCCTCGGCGAGTATGGCCCGGGGGAGACGGCGGACGCATTTCTGGAGCAGCACCCCGAACTCTCACAGCGGAAATCACTCCGACTCTTCTACTCACGCGACCGCATCATGTCGTCGCAGGCGAAGGCGGAGTTCATCGAGCCTGACCTCGCGCCGCTGCCGGTCAGCCGGCACGCCCTGAAGCAAATGTGAATTTCGCCGTCAGTTCTCCAGCGCTCCAACACTCCATCCCACCATGAAGCCACAATTCCTGTTCACCCTCACCCTCTTCTGCGCTCTCCGGTGCGCATCACTGACCGCCGCCGAGCCGTCGGTCACCAAGCTCCTCAACGGCAGGGATCTCAACGCCTTCACGGTCTTCATGAAGGACTCGGGCAACACGGATCCCGACAAGGTCTTCACGATGCGCGACGGCATGCTCTACATCAGCGGCCAGCGCAACGGCTACCTCGCCACCAGGCGCGAGTTCGCCAGCTACCGGCTCGTCGCCGAGTTCAAGTGGGCGGAGAAGAACTGGCCCCCGCGCGACCAGAAGACCCGCAACAGCGGCATCTTCATCCACGCCCAGCCCGGGGACAAAATCATGCCGCAGTCCGTCGAGATTCAGCTTCAGGAAGGAGCCACCGGCGATGTCATCCCCATCGGTGGCGCATCGCTCACGCAGCGTGGCGAGACGAAGACCAAGGGCCGCTTTGATCGTCCCGGCCGCGAGCCGTTCAAGGACGTGCTGGGCTTTCGCGGCCCAAATGAGGTCGAGAAGCCGCGCGGCGAGTGGAACACCGTCGAGATCATCGCCGACGGCGGCCGTCTCAAGGTCAGCGTGAACGGCAAGGTGATGTTCGACGGCACGCAGGCACAGCCCGACAAGGGCCGCATCCTCATCGAGTGCGCCTACGCCGAGATGTGGTGGCGTCGGCTGGACGTGCATCCGCTGGCCGGGAAGTGATACCATTTCAGAATGGAAACCGGTGGAATCAGTGGCGGTCCACGATGCGCCTTGCCTCCCTCTCCCTTCATCGGATGAGGGGAGAGGGCTGGGGTGAGGGGTTGAATGCGCCGGCGTTGGTGGCCACACCCCTCATCCGGCCTGCGGCCACCTTCTCCCCTCCTCCGAGGAAGGGAGAAGGCACGCGGCGTGCGGTTCGGTTCGCATTCCACCGGCTTGCACTGGGAATTGGTAT
>JBAYGL010000243.1:0-7928 GCA_041666725.1 Limisphaerales bacterium | reverse complement strand
TGCCAATGCTCCCATGAAAGTGAAGATCGCCAGCGTGGAGGGTTTCCCCATTCGCTATCCGATAGTGGGGCGGTTCAAATTTTTCGAGGGTCCGCCCGGTCAGCCGCCGGGCCGGGCCGCCGTGGTTGTGAAAGTCACCGCGGACAACGGCGTCATCGGCTGGGGCCAGAGCGTGCCGGTGCCAAAGTGGAGTTACGAGACGCTGGAATCGGTCTGCTCCACGCTCAAGCGCCACCTCACGCCCGAGCTGATCGGGCGCGATCCGTTCGACATCGACGGCATCCACACGGCGATGAACCGCGCCATCGAGCCCTCGTTCTCCACGGGCCAGCCGATTTGCAAGGCGGGCGTGGACCTTGCGCTGTTCGATCTCACGGGCAGGCTGCTCAAGCAGTCCGCCGCACAGCGCTGGGGCCGCAAAGGGCACGGGCGCCTCACGTTGAGCTGGACGCTGAACCCGCGCACGCTCGACGAGGTGGAGCCGCTCGTCGCACAGGGCCGGGCGCGCGGTTACCGGCATTTCAACGTCAAGGTCGCGCCCGATCCGAAGTTCGACCTCGACCTCTGCCGCATCGTAAAGCGCCTTGTGCCCGACGGTTTCCTCTGGGCTGACGCCAACGGCGGCTACGACGAGGCGACCGCGCTCGCCGTCGCTCCCAGACTCGCGGACATCGGCGTGCCTGTGCTGGAACAACCGCTTCCGGCCAACCGCCTCACCGGCTACCGCCGCCTCAAGAAGCAGGGCGCGCTGCCCATCATCATGGACGAGGGCATCGTGTCGTCGGTCGAGCGGGAGGAGTTCATCAAGCTGGAACTGCTCGACGGCGTGGCGATGAAGCCCGCGCGGTGCGGCGGGATCACCGAAGCCCGCCGCCAGATCGAAATCGTCCAGCGCGCCGGGCTGAAGTTTCTCGGCAGCGGCCTGACGGACCCGGACCTTTCGCTGGCAGCCTCGCTCGCGCTCTACGGCGCGTATGATTTGAAATATCCCGCCGCCTTGAACGGCCCGCAGTTCCTCAACGCCAGCATCCTCAAGCACCCGTTCGTGGTGAAGGACGGCGAGCTCGCGGTGCCGGCGGGCCACGGCCTCGGCGTCGAGGTGGACGAGGCGAAGATGCGGGAACTGCTGGTGAAGGACCTATGAACGCGAAAACTGAAATCCGAAATTCGAAGTCCGGAGTCCGCGGCGGTCCTGCTGCGGCGGGCGCGGAAAACTCCCTCTCACGTCGCGCTTTTCTGCGCCGCGCTGCCGCTGCCGCTGCGGGGCCGCTCATCCTGCCCGCGTCCGTCTTCGGCGCGAATGCGCCGAGCAAGCGCATCACCGTCGGCTTCATCGGCTGCGGACGGCAGACATATTTCGCCAACATCCCCGGCTTTCTCAAGGTCGTCGGCGTGCAGGCGGTCGCGGTCTGCGACGTGGATGCATGGCGCATGGCCGAGGCGAAGAAGCTGATCGAAGGTGCCTACGCGAAGGCAAATGATGGCGGTTTCAAAGGCTGCGCCACCTACAGGGATTTTCGAGAACTTCTCGCCGACAAGAGCATTGACGCGGTGATGATCGCCACGCCGGACCACTGGCATGTGCCGATGGCCGTCGCGGCCATCCGCGCCGGCAAGGACGTGGCGCTGGAGAAGCCGATCACCCGCCACATTGACGAGGGACGTCTGCTGGTCCGCGAAGCCGTCAAACACCGGCGTGTCTTCCGCGTGGACAGCGAGTTTCGCTCGCTCGAGCACATGCACCGCGCCGCCGAGCTGGTGCGCAACGACCGCATCGGCAGGGTCCGTGTCGTCCGCACCGGTTCGCCGAAGGAAGTCTTCCCCGACGAGCCGGAAACCATCACCGCCCCGCCCGCCGGGCTTGACTACGACCTCTGGCTGGGCCCCGCGCCGAAGGTGGACTACATGCAGAAGCGCGTTCACGCGCCGCAGGACCTCAGGAGCCGCCCCGGCTGGATGCGGAGCCTCGATTACTGCGACGGCATGATCGCCAACTGGGGCACGCATCTCAACGACATCGGCCAGTGGGGGGCCGGCACCGAGCGCACCGGCCCCGTCGCGATCAAGGCCGGCGGCAAGTTTCATGACGGCAAGGTCTGGAACGTGCTCGAACACTTCGACGCCTGGTATCAGTTCGCCAACGGCATCGAGCTGTTCTACCAGATGGGCGAGCCGCACGTCCGCTTCGAGGGCGACAAAGGCTGGATTCACGTCAATTTTGCCGCGACCAAGACCTCGCCGGAGCGGCTCACCGCCAGCGACCCCGCGATCCTGAAGGAAAGGATCGGCCCCGAGGAAATTCACTTTCCATTCAAGAGCGAGAAGCAGGACTTCATTGACGCGGTGCGCTCGCGCGGGCGCACGCTGGAGGACGAGGAGGTCGGCCAGCGCACCACCTCGCTCTGCCACCTCGCGCACATCGCCATCCAGCTTGGCGGCGTAAAGCTGGCGTGGGATCCCGAAAGGGAGGTGTTCACCAACAACGACGCCGCCAACAAGCTGACCAAACGTCCGTCGATGCGCGCGCCGTGGAGTTTCGACACGCTATGAAAACCCGCATCCTCACTTTGTTCCTCGCGGTGATGGCGAGGATCGCTGCCGGTGAAGACGCCACGCTCAAGGGGTATTTTGAAGCGCTGGCTCCGGTGCAAACTGATGCAGGCCGGTCCGTTTGATTGCTTGTGTTTGCGCCGTTGATTCGATACTGGCACCCTCAACACTTCATGCTCCGCGCCGCCACTCTCCTGGCATCCATCTCGCTTCTCGCCCTGCCTGCCGCCGCGCAGGACAAAGCGCATCTGGAGCTGGAATCAACTTTCGGCTCGTATGTGGAGGTGGAGTTCCCGTTCTTCACGCAAACGGTGGATGCGCGGAAGTTTGGCCAGGCGCCGCAGACGGAGAATCTGACGCCGCGGGGCATCATTGTGACTGCGGGGAATGGCGTGTGGGGCTGCTTTGATCCCGATTTGCTGCGTTGGGCGCTGATCTGGAAGGCGAACGATGATGGCGAATACCTCTCGATGGATGGCATGGGCGCGGGGAGCTATCGCCTGCCGAATCGGAAGTCGGCCCCGGGCCAAAATGAGCTGCCGGGGCCGTTTGGCACACCGCTGGTGACGATGCCGTTGCGGCCAGGGATCGCAGTGGGCGATGTGCCGACGCCAAATGATCCGCGAGATCGCGGAAAAGCCGAAACGGGCGAGTTGGGGCTCGGTCCGGTGCCGGTGAGCCTCGGGCGTTTCTCCGGCATCCGGCTTGTGGAGGGCGGCATGCAGTTGGAATACACGCTCGGTGACGCGGCGGTGCGTGAACGCTTCGTCGCGGAAGGCTCGGGCGTGGCTCGCGTGATCGAAATCGGTCCGCATGAAGGCAAAGTGCATCTCCGCATCGGTGCGGGTGATTCGGATTGGCTCAGCCTGAAGCCGTCGAAGACCGCCACGGCGCATCGCATCGTCATTTCAAGCAGTGGCGGGGTTTCGGTGCATTCACTTGATTCTTTTGCAGAAGCCAAAACGCCTGCCCGCCGATGGAAAGCGCTAGTGAAAGCAGGCGCGGTCATTCCTCCGGCCAAGGACGCGCCGTGGGTGTTTGACGATCTGCCTTTGCCGATGCCGAACCCATGGAAGCGCAATGTGCGGCCCGCCGATCTCGAGTTCTTCGCCGATGGCCGTGCGGCGGTGCTGACCTTCGATGGCGATGTGTGGATCGTGAATGGTCTCGACTCCGATGCAGCGATGTGGAGCCGCTTTGCCTCCGGTCTGCACGAGCCGCAGAGCCTGTGCATCGTCGGCGATGTGATCCACGTTTTTGATCGCAACGGCATCGTGAAACTTCACGACACCGACGGCAATGGCGAGGCGGATTGGCATGAGAACTTCTGCAATGCCGTCGCGCAGTCCGCCGAGACGCGAAACTATCCGATGGACATGACCCCGACGCGCGATGGCGGCTTCTTCCTCGCACTCGGCGGGCAGATCGGCACCACCATCGGCAAATACAATGGTGTCGTGGTGAAGGTCACGCCCGATGGTCGCAGCTTTCAGGTCATCGCCAGCGGCTTCCGCCAGCCCTACCTCGGCTACGATCCGGCGACCGGTCTGCTCACAGCCAGCGATCAGCAGGGCAACTGGAAGCCCGCCACGCCGATCTATCGCGTCGAGGAAGGTCGCTATTTCGGCTTTCAGCCCGAGACACTCAAAGACAAGGTCACGCATCCTGCCACCATCGCGCCGCCGGAGGTGTGGATCCCGCATTTCATCAATCAATCCGGTGCCAGCCAGTTGTGGATCAAGCAACGCGATGGCCGCGAACCGCAGATGGGCGCACTGAATGGATCGCTCGTTCACATCGGCTACGGGCGGCCTGAGATCTTCAAAATCTACCTCGATCCGCAGGGCGGGCAGGGCGCGGTGATGCCGCTGATTTCCGGCTTTCCCTCCGGCGTGCTGAATGGTCGCGTGCATCCGCGTGACGGACGGCTCTACCTCGCTGGATTCCAAATCTTCGGCAGTTCCGGCAGCCGCACCGGCGGGATCTATCGCGTGCGTCCGGGCAAAACACCGGGCTGGCTGCCACGCGAGATTCGCGCCGAGAAACGCGGCATCCTCATGAGCTTCGACGCGCCGCTTTCCACCGACCTCGCGGCGGAACTCGGTCGCTACTCCGCCGACCGCTGGAACTACCACCAGACGCATCAATACGGCTCCGGAAACTACCGCACCGACAACGATCAGCCCGGCCAGGAAGCCATCCCCATCTCCAGCGCGAAGCTTTCCACCGACCGCAAATCCCTCTTCCTCGGCATCCGCGACATGCGCCCCGCGCACTCGTTGCGCCTCACCTATCGCTTGCCTGCGCCTGACGTGGAGAAAGTGGAAAACGCCTACCTCACGCTGCATTCGCTGCCTTCCTTCGATCTCACCGATCACGGCTTTGCGACGAACGACGTCGATCTCACGCCGCGCCAGGATCTCGCCGCCAACGGCCCCGCCATCGAGCCGACTGCGGCGCTGGGAAAAGAAATCGCCGTGCGCTTCGGCTGCACCGCCTGCCACGCCACCGGCGATCCTTCCATCCCCGCGCCACCTTCCGCCGCCGGAGGAGCCAAGACCGCCGTCGGACCGCCGTGGATCGGCCTTTGGAACTCACCCCGCACCTTCTCCGACGGCTCCGAAATCAAAAACGTCGATGCCGCCTACCTCCGCGAATCCATCCTCGACCCCGCACGTCGGGTGCAGGCCGGCTACGAGATGGAACGCACCGGCGTCGGCATGCCATCGTATCTCGGCGTGCTCAAAGACCACGAAATCGACTCGGTCATGTTGTTCATCAAGACGCTGAAGAAGTAATGCCGGGCTTCAACTCACATTCACACAAGCCATCACGACTTCCTCGGATAGGGGCCGGGATGCTCGTGCGCGATGAGCCAGCGCCCTTTGATCTTGTGCAGAATGCTGATTCCGCGACCGCCACTGGCCTCCCTCACTCCCAGGCACCGTTCGACGCCCGGCCCGTTTCCGGCGCGGTGCGGTGGAAGCGATTTCCTTTCAGTCAGAATTGCTTCACGTCATTCCCAGGGCCATGAAATCAACGGATGCAATGAACCCCGCACTTTTTTCACGACGCAGCTTTCTCACGGCCTCCGGGCTTGCCGCAACGGCGGCGGCTTTGCCGGGCGGGTTGTCGTCCGCGCAGGATGCGCCGTCGGCCAAACGGCCGCGCATCAAGATCGGGCAGATCGGCACAGGCAATCAGCATGCCTACAAAATGGGGACGCTGCGCAAACTGACGGATCTTTTCGAGGTCGTCGGTGTCGCGGAGGATGATGCCGCGCAGCGTGCGAAGGCGTTGAAGATCGACTGCTATAAGGGACTGACTTGGATGACATCGGACGAGCTGCTGGCCGTGCCCGGTCTTCAGGCCGTGGCGGTGGAGACCGAGGAGCACGCGCCCATCCCGACCGCGCTGCGCTGCATCCGGGCGGGGAAGCACATCCATCTGGACAAGCCGTGCGGCGAGTCGCTGCCGCAGCTCAGGCAATTGCTGGACGAGGCGAAAGCCAGAAGCCTGACGGTCCAGGTGGGCTACATGTATCGGAACAATCCGGCCGTGCAGTTCTGCATCAAGGCTGTGAAGGACGGCCTGATCGGGAACGTGTTCGATCTCGATGCGGCCATGAGTCGCTATGACGGGGCCGATTACCGGAAGCTCATCAAAACTTACAAGGGCGGGATTCCTTACATTCTCGCCTGCCATCTGATCGACCTCGTCGTAACGCTCATGGGCGAGCCTGAGAAAATCCGCCCCTTCCTCCGACGGACCCGCGCCGACGGCGTGCTCGACAACGGGCTGGCCGTTTTCGAGTTTTCCCGCGACCGGCTGGCCACGATCCGGACCTGCATCACCGAGGCGCAGGGCTTTCAGCGCCGGCATCTCACGGTGATGGGCGACAAGGGGACGCTCATCATCCAGCCGCTGGAATCCAAGGGCGGCATGTCCGGCGGCGTTCTCAAGCTGGCGTTGGAGGAAGACCGCGGCGGCTTCAAGAAAGGTGTGCAGACCGTCGGACTGCCGCCCCTGAAGGATCGCTATGAAGACCAATGGCGGGAGTTCGCCGCCGTGTTGAACGGAGAGATGGCCAACCCCTACACCTACGAGCACGACTACATCGTTCACAAATGCCATCTGGAGGCGTGTGGTATGCCGCTCGACGTATGAAAGAGAATTCAGCGCCGCTGGCCCAAATTGCCCTGCTGGACAACATCGTGATGCCCGCTCTACTCGAGCGCCGCGGGGAACGGGACGGCGCCGCCAACCCATGAAACCAACAACTTCTGTTCTGTTCAGCCCCCTGCAAATACGCGGGGTGTCATTTAGAAATCGAATCGGGGTGAGTCCCATGTGCCAATACTCCTGTGAGGGTGGCATGGTCACCGATTGGCATCTCGTTCATCTCGGAAGCCGGGCGGTGGGCGGGGCCGGACTGGTCATGGCAGAAGCCACAGCCGTCGCGGCCGATGGCAGGATATCGCCGTCAGACGCGGGCATTTGGAGTGACGCCCATGTGGATCCTTTGGCCCGATGCGCTCGATTCATCGAAGAGCAGGGGGCGGTTGCGGCGATTCAATTGGCCCACGCGGGACGCAAGGCCAGTGTGGCTGCCCCTTGGGAAGGTGATCGTGTTTTGTCGGAGGATGAGGGCGGATGGCGGCCGATATGGGCACCCAGTCCAATGGCGTTTGCTGAAACCTCACCGATTCCCACCGCATTGAGCACCCAGCAAATCACCCGGATTGTTGATTCCTTTTCGGACGCCGCACAAAGGGCTCTGGACGCCGGCTTTCGAGTCGTGGAAATCCATTCAGCTCATGGCTACCTGCTGCACGAATTCCTCTCCCCGCTCAGCAATCATCGAAACGACGAATATGGCGGTTCGTTCGGGAACCGCACCCGGCTGATTCGGCAGGTGGTCCAGGCCGTTCGTTCCGTTTGGCCGGACCATCTGCCGCTGTTCGTCAGGATATCAGCCACAGATTGGGTGGAAGAAGGCTGGGATGTCGAACAATCGGTGGAACTGGCCCGGACGATCAAACCCATGGGGGTGGATCTGGTTGATTGCTCCTCGGGGGCGTTGCTGCCGCACGTCAGGATGCCGGTCAAGCCGGGCTATCAAGTGCCGTTTGCAGAACAGATTCGACGCGAAGCGAACATCCCGACGGCTGCCGTGGGATTGATTCGCGAAGCAGAGCAAGCCGAGGAGATCGTTGCCCGTGGACATGCGGACATGGTTCTGCTGGCTAGAGAGATGTTGCGAGACCCGTATTGGACACTCCATGCAGCAAAACAATTGGGAGTTCGCGGAGATTGGCCGGTTCAATACGGTCGTGCGGTTGATTAGCAAGAGGCTTGTCGATGTTATGAAAACCTGC
>JBAYGL010000242.1:0-7931 GCA_041666725.1 Limisphaerales bacterium | reverse complement strand
TGACCGCCGCCACCGCGCCCAGCAGCACCGCGTAATCAATGCCGCAGAGCAGCAGCCCAATGCCCAGCAGCGTGCCGGAGCAGATGGAGACGAGGATCTGCCCCCGGAAGAAGACGATGATGCAGTCGTTGATGGAGGAGAGGACGAAGACGAGTTCCTCCTTGGCCTTCGACTCGCGGATGGGCAGGTAGTCGGTCCAGTTGCTCTGGATGCCGGATTTTTCGAGGAGGAAGTAGAAGAGATAGACGGGCACCAGCGCCAAACCGATGGCGTAGCCCATGAAGACCGCGAAGCTGCCGACGTGCGCCAGCAGCCAGTCCGAAATCAACGGCACGGTGTTCTTGAGCGCCTCCTGCACCTTGGAGCCGACCTCCTGATCCCAGGCCACCTTGGCGCGCTGGCCCAGCGGCGAGTCCGCCAGCCAGTTGCTGAACCGTTCGCGGAACTGGTCCGAATACTCCGGCAGGTGGTTGACGAGCTTGTTGGTCTGCACCACCAGCTCCGGGACGATCGTGCCCAGCATGAGCAGCACGATGGCGATGCCGATGAAGAAGACCATGAGGATGGCCCGGATGCGGGGGATCTTCAGCCGCAGCTCGAAGAAGTCCACGACCGGGTCCAGCAGGCAGGCGATGATGCCCGCGACCGCCAGCGGCACGATGAGGGAGGCGAGCTGGTTGAGCAGGAGGCCCAGCGCCCAGAACGTCGCGCCCACCGCGCCGAGCACGACGGCGACCGCCAGCGTGGTGAGCGAAAACCAGATGACCTGCGCCTGTTTTTCGGAGGGCGGCGGGAAGTTCATGCGAGTTTCAGAGTGCCGTTTGCGGGTGGCCGGTTGAAGCAGAAAAACCGGGTGACTATAATAATTCGTGACGGTTAAATTCCTCTAAGCTCCCAAACCCACCGCCAGCTCCAGATCAATTCCCCGAGGAGGAAAGTCAGGGTCATTACCAACAAAAATCCTCGGCCAACCATCATCAAATCGCCTTTCGTGGGTGACGAAGGGCGGCGGACAAGGACGAGGACCGCACCTGCCCAATGCGCTAGAACCGAGAGCAAGACGGTATGAAGGCATCTGCCCCCATCGAGAATCATCGCTGCAAGAACGATCGCTATCACCTGAAGCATGGCGGCTTCAATCAGAGCCTTCCGATAAAGAACGGAGACTGGAGCTGAAGCGTTCATCGTCACGCGGTATGCGTTCAGTCCTGCCCAAGCTTCTTTGACTTCTCGGCCGCCGCGCGGACCGCGTTCATCAAGCCGCCGCGCACGCCGGCCTTCTCCATTTCGTGCAGGCCCTCGATGGTCGTGCCGCCGGGGCTGGTGACCATGTCCTTGAGCGCGCCGGGGTGCAGCCCGGTTTCCAGAACCATCTTCGCCGCGCCGAGCAGCGTCTGCGCGGCGAGCTTCGTCGCCACGTCGCGCGGCAGGCCGGCGGCCACGCCGCCATCGCTGAGCGCCTCGATCATTTGATATGCGTAGGCCGGGCCGCTGCCGCTCAGGCCGGTCACGGCGTCGAGCAGGGGTTCCTTCACCTGCAGGGCCACGCCGACGGCGGAGAAAAGCTTCTGCGTGAGCGCGGCATCGGCGGGCGTGGCGTTCTTGCCGGTGGCGAAGGCGCTGGCGGACGCGCCGACGAGCGCGGGCGTGTTCGGCATCACGCGGACGACGCGCGCGCCGGGGAACAAACCGGCCTCCAGCCGGGCCAGCGGCACGCCGGCGGCGATGGAGATGACGAGGTGTTTGGGCGTGATGTGGTCACGGATTTCCGAAAGCACGGCGGCGACCTGGTCGGGCTTCACGGCGAGCACCAGGATGGATGCGGCCTTGCACACCGCGAGGTTGGTGGGCATGGGCTTGACGCCCGTCTCATCGGAGAACGCCTTGCGCGCCGCTTCCATCACATCGCTGGCGACCATGCATTTGGCGCTGGTGAGTCTGGCGGTGACGAAGCCCCGGGCGAGCGCGGTCGCCATCTTGCCCGCGCCGAGGAAGCCAATGGTGAGTTCGGAGGCCATGTGACGGCCTTTGTAGCAGGGGGCGCAATCCGGCGGAAGGCTAATTCCCGGCAAATTCCCGTGGAAGGAGGACGGGTTGGCGCGCGGTCAGAACTGCACCTTCGGCGCGTCCTTCTCGGCGGCGGGCGTCTCGAAGAGCGGTTCCTCCTTGAAGCCCAGCATGGCGGCGATGAGCACGGCGGGGAACGTCTGGATGCCCGTGTTCAGCTTTGTCACTGCGTCGTTGTAGGCCTGGCGCGAGAACGCGATGCGGTCCTCCGTGCCGGTCAGCTCGCCCTGGAGCGAGGTGAAGTTCGTGTTCGCCTTCAGGTCGGGATACGCCTCGGAGACGACCAGCAGCCGCGCGAGCGACGAACTGAGCTCGCCCTCGGCCTTGATCTTGTCGGCGGGCGTCGTGGCGCTCGTGGCGCGGGCGCGGGCGGCGATGACGCGCTCCAAGGTTTCGGATTCGTGCTTCGCGTAGCCCTTGACCGTGTTGACGAGGTTGGGGATGAGGTCGTGGCGGCGCTTGAGCTGCACGTCAATCTGCGCCCAGGCGTTCTTCACCGCCTGCCGCAGGGCGACGAGGCCGTTGTAGATGCCCACGGCCCACAGGCCGGCGATGACGAGGATGGCGACCACTACTCCGAGGAAGATGAAGATGCCGGTTAACATGGCGCGAGCGTAGCAGCGGGGGACGGCTTGGCAATGGCGCGGAGGCTACATGTCTGCGCGGGGTTTGTAGGAACGGCTTCGGCAGGGCGAGACTCCATCAAGCACCATTTCGAGCATGGCGAAGCGAACGAAGTGCATTTTCAAACGCATCTTTCCAAGATGCTCGCTGCGCTTGCGCCGACTCCGTCGGCAAACACGGCTCGACGGAGTCTCGCCCTACCGGTTGAGCGGCTTCTCCGCGACGTTGATGCTCATCACGCCGCCGAGGAAGTTCACGACGCGGGCGTTCGCCGCTCCGAGTGCGCGGAGCTTTTCATCCACGCCGCGCTGCGCAGGGTAGTGCTGGAGCGATTCGAGGATGTAGGCGTAGGCCTCGGGATTCCGGCAGAAGAACCGGCCAAACACCGGGACGGCAAAGCGCAGATAGGAAAAGTAAGCCGCCCGCCACGCCGCGTTGTCCGGCTTGCCGAAGTCCAGCACGAGCAGCCGCCCGCCGGGCTTGAGCACGCGCCACATCTCGCGCAGGCCGTCGTCCACGCTTGCGAGGTTTCGCAGGCCGTAGCTGATGGTCACGAGGTCGAAGTGCGCGTCCGGAAACGGCGTGTGCAACGCATCGCCCTGGAGGAATTGCGGATTGTCCGTCGCGCCACTTCGATCTGTGAACTTTGAACTTTGAACCTTCGCCTTCCTCTCCTCCGCGACCTCCAGCATCGGCGGGCTGAAATCCAGCCCGGTCGCGCGCACTCCGCTGGCGGTCAGGGCGAAGGCGACATCCCCCGTGCCGCAGCAGAGGTCCAGCGCCGTGCTGCCGGGTTGAACCGCGGCGAGCTGGATCAGCCGCCGCTTCCACCAGCGGTGCAGGCCGAAGCTTTGCAGGTCATTGATGAGGTCGTAGCGCGGCGCGATGGCGGCGAACAGGTCGTTCACCCGCTCGGCCCGTCGTTCGCCCGCTTCATAAAACCGGTTGCCCATCTGCGCGGAGCGTAGCGGGCGGCCATCGGGCGGCGCAACATGGCAACTGAGGGCGGCTGATTTCGCCAGCCGGTGCCATTCTCATGGCTCGACTTTCCGACCGGCGGCTTTTACTTGGTGCGCGTGCAAGACGGGTCCTCGATTCTGCTCGCGGCGCTGGCGGTGCTGTTCATCGGCCTGTCGAAGGCGGGCTTTGGCGGCGGGCTGGGGATGCTCACCACGCCGCTGTGCGTCCTTGCGTTCGGCGCGAAGGACGCCATCGGCATCCTGCTGCCGCTGCTTTGTGCGGGGGATGCCTTCAGCGTTTACCACTATTGGGGCAAGTGGGAGCGGAAGAACCTGAAGTATCTCCTGCCCGGCGTCGTGGTGGGGGTGATCATCGGCGTGCAGCTCATCGGGCGTTTTTCCGCGCGTGAACTCAACATCTGCATCGGCGTGCTGGCGGTCGCGTTCGTCGTGTTTCAACTGCTGAAGGAACGCATCTTCGCGGCGGAGGGAGCGTTCGCCCCGAACCACCGGATCGGCATCCCGTGCGGCATCGGCGCGGGCATCACAAGCACGTTCGCGCACGGAGCGGGCCCGGTGGTGAGCGTCTTCCTCATCCCGCAGCAGATGCCCAAGGAACGCTACGTGGCCACGACCGTGCTGGTCTTCACCTGCATCAACTGGATCAAGATGCCGTTCTTCATTGGCAATCAGATCATCAGCCGCGACACGTTGATGACGAGCCTGGCGTTCCTGCCGCTCATCCCGCTGGGCGTGTGGCTGGGCGTGTGGCTGAACCGCAGGATTTCCGAGAAGGTTTTCATGCGAGTGGTTTACACCATGACCTTCCTGACCGGCGTGCAGCTCATCGGCAACTTCAACCTCACCGCGTGGCTGCGCTGACGCGGCCCGGAGTCGGCGGGGTGATGGAAACGAGATTTCGGCACGCGAGGCGAATTACCCCGCCGGGCGGGTCGTCCCCTCTCGCATGATTTCACAGCCCTTCGACCGCCGGCAGTTTCTTCGCACCACGGGCCTGGGACTCGGCGCGTCGCTCGTTTCCTCTGGAATCGCGGCGGAGCCGTCCGTCCGCAGGCGTCCGCTCAAGAAGGGCTACATGCTCAACACCTTCCCCGCGCGCGAGCTGCCGGTGCTGGAGAAGTTCAAGATGCTCAAGGCCGCCGGCTTCGAGGGCGTCGAGCCGCCGAGCCACATGGATCAGGACGAAGTGCTTCGCGCGCGCGACGCCACGGGTCTGGCGGTTCCCAGCGTCGTGTGTGGCGCGCACTCGCGCATGCTCGCGCATCCCAGCCCGGACCAGCGGGCCAAGGGCGTGGAAGGCATCCGGCAGGCGCTGCGCGATGCGAAGCGCTACGGGGCCGTCTCCGTTCTCACCGTGCCGGGCGGGGTGACGGAGCAGATCACCTACGAACAGAACTGGCAGTGGACGTTCGAGGGCATCCGGCAGTGCGTGCCGCTCGCGGAGGAGCTCGGCGTGAAGCTGGCCATAGAGAACGTCTGGAACAACTTTCACCTCAGCCCGATCGAGGCCGCGCGCTACGTGGATGAGTTCAGGAGCCCGGCCGTCGGCTGGCACTTCGACATCGGCAACGTGATGTTCTTCGGCTGGCCGGAGCAGTGGATACGTATCCTCGGCAAGCGCATCGTCACGCTGCACATCAAGGAATACAGCCGGAAGAAGCTGATGAACGAGGGCAAGGCCAGGGGCTTCGAGGTCGAGTATCTCGAAGGCGACAACGACTGGCCGGCCATCATGCGCGCGGTGGACGACATCGGGTTCCGCGGCTGGGGCATCGCCGAACCGGCGTGGCGTCCGCCGGGCGTCGCGGCGGCGGTGCGGCTCCAGCAGATTTCCGACAAGCTCGAAAAAATCTTCGCGCTTTGACGCGGGGGGGCGGTCTGCACTTGCGCCTCCGTCGGACATCGCCTGTCCGGGTAAAACACTTTTCCCAACTTTGTCGCTTGGCGTCGTCCCGCGCAGGGCTAGGCTGGCCGATGCCAGATGAATCGGCTCAACCGCATCCTGCACGTGGACGGCGACAGTTTCTTCGCCAGTTGCGAAATCGCGCTGGAGCCGAAGCTGGAGGGGCGGCCCGTGTGGGTGGGCGGCGGGCGGCGCGGGGACGGCATCGTGATCGCGGCGAACCGTCTGGCGAAGAAGTTCGGCATCACGACGGGCATGGCGTGCTTCGAGGCGAAGCAGCGCTGCCCCAGGGGCGTCCTGTGCAAGCCGCACTATGATGAGTATCGGCGGCTCTCCAGCGAGATGTTTCACATCCTGGAGCAGTATGCGCCCACGCTGGTGCCGGTCTCGATTGACGAGGGCTTCCTCGACCTGACCTCGATGGACCAGCACGTCTGGCGCGACACGACGCCCATGGACTACATCCGCGCCATCGGCGAGCGCGTCCGGCACGAGGTGAAGCTGCCGGTGTCCGGCGGGCTGGCGAATTCGGCGCGGCTGGCGAAGCTCGCGACGGACGCGGGCAAGCCGGGCTTCCTCGAAGTCGCGCCCGGCACGGAGAAGGAATTTCTCAAGGACCGGCCCGTGCGCGAGATGTCCGGCATCGCGAAGAATCGCGAACGTGCGTTGTCCGCGCTGGGCGCGAAGACGTTTGGCGACGTGGCGGCGCTGCCGTCCATGCTGCTCAAGCAGGCGTTCGGCATCTGGGGTCAGCAGCTCTGGCTCTTCGCCAACGGCCAGTGGAACGAGCCGTTGCTGCTCGAAGTGAAGGACCGCACGACGATTTCGAGCAACACCACGCTGCCCTACGACGAGACCGACTACGAGGCCGCGCTGACCTTTGCGCTCAGCGAAGCCACGCGGCTGGTCGGGCAGCTCCGGCGCGAGAAATTGCAGGCGCGCGAACTGGGGTTGACGGTTCGTCTGAGCGATTTCACCGAGACGGGCGGCAGCCATCGCTTCCAGCACCCACAGTTTCAGAACTCGGTCATCAACCGCGTGGTGGAGGAGCTGTTCCGCGACGTGATGGGCCGCGAGTGGAAACCCGTGCGGCAGATCCGCCTGGCCTTCTGGAATCTCGAGCGTCTCGACACGCAGCCGACGCTCTGGGGCACGACGAACGCCGAGCGCTGGGGCGCCCTGGACGAGGCCGCGCACAAGTTGAACACGCAGTTCGGCCAGCCGGACAAGCCCGCGCTGATGACCGGCGCGCAACTGGCGCTGCGCCAGATGGACGACGCGCACAAGCAGCCGAAGGCGAAGTGCCCGTTCGTCCCGCAGCGCGAGATGGTGAAAAAGCTCTGGGGCACCGACGCCGACCCGCTGGCGCACAAGGGCGACTGGGAAAAGCAGCTTGCGAAGGTGAGCAAGCAGGCGCAGTTCAATCACTGAATCGCAGCCACCAACGTGAGGAGACTCCCTCTGAGCCGAAAGTCGCCAGCATTCGAACGGAACCGCAAGGCCCGGAGTGCCGGCGCTATTGTTGGGTGTCCACCCTTCAGGGTGTCCCAGCGCGTGGGACACCCTGAAGGGTGGACACCGAACTGGCGGCGTCCTTCGTAAAAATGGAGTCTTGGGCAGGAGTCACACCTGCATCTTTAGTCGTCCCTGAAAATCTCCATGCCTGCTTGAGGCCCGGAGATTTTCAGGGACGACTACTTGGGCTTCCAGGTGCTGCCGATGGCGATGGCCTCGGCCATCAGGCCCAGTGCCTCGGCGCGCAGCACGGAGCCGACGAGCCTGCGCTCATCAAGGCTGCTCACCACCGGCACGTTGCGCTGGTCGCTGGCGAGCAGCGCGGGCAGGGCGTCGGAGAGCGACTGGCCGGGTGTGAGCATCACCGGCACGGGGCGCATCACGTCGCTGGCGATGACGCCGCGCAGCACGTCGGCTTCGCCGAGGTGCTCCTTCAAATCATGCAGTGCCACCAGGCCGAGCAGCCGCTGCCGGTCGTCCACCACGGGCAGGTAGTTGAACGTGTGCTGGAGGAAGCGCGTGGCGATCTCGGGCAGGGGCGCGTTGTCGCGCACCGGGCTGACCGGCTCGCGCATGAGGTCGCCGATTTTCTGCTGGTGCGCCGCGCCGATGCGGAGCGTGTCGGCGCTGGGTTCGAGGCTGCGGGCCTTCAGCGGCGCGGTGTAGACCGAGTCCGGGTGCAACTGCCGTGCGACGAGCGTCGCCAGGGCGCATGCCAGCATCAACGGCGGCATCATCGAGTAGTTCAGCGAAATCTCGAACATCATGATCATCGCCAGCAGCGGCGAATGGGTGGTCGCCGCGAGCACGCTGCCCATGCCCACCAGCGCGAAGGTGTGCGT
>JBAYGL010000241.1:0-7963 GCA_041666725.1 Limisphaerales bacterium | reverse complement strand
GCGAGTGCGCCGCGATTTTGAGGGCATCGGCGTCGTGGTGATCAAGAGAGGCTTGCATCGCCCGCAGGCGGTCGGGCGCGTCCTCCATGAAGAGGTCAATCAGCTCGATAACCGGGTCGGGCTGGCCGGGCTCGCTGAGGTCGCGAAGGGTGGCGAGCACGGAAAAGTCCAGCGCCGCCTCGGCCGTCGCCGAAGACGGCTGAGATGCCATCGGCTCCCGCAAACCGCCCCCGGCGCCGGGACCAGCCGCGTTCACCCGCTCCAGGGCGGCGCTCAACTCGGGGAGATGCACCGGCTTCGTGATGAAGTCGTCCATGCCGACGGCGAAACACTGCTCGGCATCGCCCCGTCCGGCGTCGGCGGTCATCGCAAGAATCCTCAGGCGCGGGGATGCCGTCTGCATCTCCCAGTCACGGATGCGCCTGGTGGCGGCGTAGCCATCCAGCACGGGCATGTGGCAGTCCATCAGCACCACATCGTAGGTCTTGGTCTGCACGGCGTTGACGGCCTGCTCACCGTTCAGCGCCGTGTCAGGATTGTAGCCAAGTTTCTTGAGCTGAAGCAGGGCCACCCGCTGGTTCACCGAGTTGTCCTCGACCAGCAGGATCCGAAGCGGATGAATTTCGCCGGGAGGAACCTTGTCGCGGTGAAGGAAAGTGGTCTCCGCAGGACTGGGGAGCGTGATTGTGTGACCGTCGTGCGTCAACACGCGGAGAAGGCACTCCTCCATCCGCGACAGGCGGACGGGCTTCAGCAAGCTGCCCGAAAGCCCTGCGAGGCGCATGATTTCCAGGTCCAGCCGCTGGCCCAGCGGGGTGAGCAGGACCAGCTTTGTGCCGGAGATGCCGGCCTCGCCCTTGATGGTCTGGGCAAGCGTGAGACCGTCCGCGCCGGCCAGCTTGATGTCCAGTATGGCGACGTCGAACGGGGTGACGCCCGCCACCGCATCGCGAAGGGCACGAAGCGCCTCGTCTCCGTCACGAACCCCCGCACAGCTCATGCCGAGGTAGTTTGCCTGGCTTGCGAGGGCGTGGCGCAGGTGCGCGTTCCCGGTGACGATGAGCAGCCGCGCGCCCGCAAAGCGCGAACTCGAAGCCTCCCGGGCGTTTTGGCCCGGCTGCTTCTCAAAAGTGACGGCGAACGAAAACACGGAGCCCTCGCCCAGGGTGCTGCGCAGCTCGATCTTGCCGCCCATCAGTTCAACCAGCTGCCGCGAAATGGAAAGCCCCAGGCCCGTGCCGCCGTATTTGCGGGTCGTGGAGCCGTCGGCCTGCGTGAATGCCTGGAAGATTTTTGCCTGCACATCCGGTGCGATGCCGATGCCGGTGTCCTCCACCGAAAACTTCAGGGAAACGCTCGTGTCCGTCTCGGACTCCTTGAACACGCGCAGCACGACTTCGCCGCGCTCGGTGAACTTCACCGCGTTGCCGATGAGGTTGACGAGGATTTGCTGGAAGCGGACAGGGTCGCCACGCAGATGCGCGGGCACGTCGGCCACGATCCACGAGACGATCTCCAGGCTCTTGGCCTGCGCGCGATGTGCCAGAAGCTCGGTGCTCCGCTCGATGATTTCGCGCAGGTCGAAATCCGTGGTCTCCAGCGTGAGCTTGCCCGCCTCGATCTTGGAGAAGTCGAGGATGTCGTTGATGATGTGCAGCAGCGCGTAGGCGCTGGAGTGGACGGTCTCGGCGAACTCGCGCTGCTGCGGCGCGAGCTCGGTGTCCAGCAGAAGTTCGATCATGCCGACAACCCCGTTCATCGGCGTGCGGATCTCGTGGCTCATCGCCGCAAGGAACTGGGACTTGAGGCGGGTGGATTCCAGCGCGGCGTCGCGCGCCCGCTGCAGCTCGCGCTCGGCGAGCTTGATCTCGGTGATGTCGCGGGAGATGCCGATGATGCCGGTGATGAAACCTCCCCGGTTGCGCAGCGGAACTTTCGTGACCGAGGCCCATATCTCGGCCCCATCCTGCGCGACCTGGCACTCGACCTTGTTGATGATCGCCGCGCCCGTGAGGAGGATTTCCTGCTCCTCGGCGTAGTATCCGTTCGCCAGCTCCGTCGGGTAGAAGTCATAGTCCGTCTTGCCCATGACATCAGCGGCGTCCTTGAGGCCCAGGCGCCGGGCCATCGCCATGCTGCATTGCAGGAAACGCGCCTCGGTGTCCTTGAAATAGATGCGGTCGGGCACGTTGTCGAGCAGCGCGCGGAGCAGGTCACGCTCGAAGGCGAGCTGTTCCTCCATGCGCTTGCGCTCGGTCACGTCCCAGAAAATGCCCTGGATGCCCAGCGCGTTGCCGTCGCGGTCAAAGAGCGGCGTCTTGACCACCTGCACATAGGTCTTGCCGCGCTCCGGCGTGAAGTGCGCCTCGACAACCTCGGTGGCTTTGCGTGTCTGGATGATGCGCTGGTCGTCCCGCACGTATTTCTCGGCCAGGTGGGCCGGGAAAAGGTCGTAATCCGTCTTGCCGATGATTTCCTCGCGCGTCTTGCCGATCTCCTGGCAGTAGCGCTGGTTCACAAACGTGACCCGCCCGTTGATGTCCTTGCGGAACATGTTCTGCGGCAGGTTGTCCACCAGCGAGTGATAGAGGAACTCCGACTCGCGCAGCGCGGCCTCGACCTGCTTGCTGGCGGTGAGATCATGGAACAGCGTCAGCACCAGCGGATCCTCGCCCTCGACCTCCACAAACGAAATGGACAGCTCCACCTGGAGCGTCCGCCCGTCGCGGAGCGTGATGCGCCGTTCCATGTGCTCGGCAATGCTGCGCGACTGGTATTCCCTGCGATACCGCTCCAGGCGCGCCTGCGCGTCCTCGCCCTGATCGTAGTGCTCCGTGTAGGGGCGGCCGATCAGCTCGACATCGGTCTGCCCGACGAGCCGGCAGAATGCGGGGTTCACTGCCCGCGTGAGGCCGTCCTTGTCAATCAACCGCATCCCGTCCACGGACTTTTCCCAGATCGAGCGGAAGCGGCGTTCGGAATTTCGCTGCATCTCCTCGGCTCGCCGGCTCTCCGTTACATCGTGAAAAATGCTCAGGATCAGCGGGAGCTGGCCTTCGATCTCAACGAACGAATTCGACAGCTCCAGTATCGCCCTTCGTCCGTTGCGGAAGACGACGTTTCGTTCGATATGCTCCGGAATGCTCCGGTTCTCATAACTCTCGCGGTAAAGGGCGTGCAGCCGGTGCACCTCCTCGCAGTCCTGATAGCTGATCGTGTAGCACTGGCCGGCCAGCTCCGCCTCGCTCATGCCGACGATGCGGCAGTAGGCCGGATTGACGGCGCGCAGGATGCCGGCCCCGTCCGTGAGCCGCATTCCGTCGGCGGATCTCTCCCAGATCGATCTGAAGCGCCGCTCCGCCTCGCGCACGGCGATTTCCGCGCGCTTGCGCTCCGTGATGTCCTCGACCGTGCCCTCGTAATAGCGAAGCCGGCCTTCCGCGTCGCGCACCGCCCGTGCGTTCTCGGCAATCCAGATGATCTCGCCCTTCGCATTGAAGACCTGCGATTCGAAATTCTGGATGATTTCGTTCTCCCGCATCAGGCGCACGAACTCCTCGCGCCGGGCCGGTTCCACATAAAGCTGCCGCGACACGTCGCTCAACGCCGCCACCAGCTCCTCGGACGTGGCATAGCCGTAGATTTTCGCCAGCATCGGGTTCGCGGACAGGAACTTGCCCTCGGGCGTGGTCTGGAAAATTCCGTCCGTCGCGTTCTCGTAGATGCCGCGGAACATCGCCTCCGTGAAACGCAGCGCATCCTCCGTCTCCTGGTGCTTCTTGATTTCGCGCTCCAGATCGGAGACGTGCCGGCGAACCTCGAGCTGCGTCAGCACCTGGCGGCTCAACCTCTGCAGGGCCAGCGCCTGCTGGCCTGTGAGCCCGCGCGTCACCCGGTCCATCACGCACAATGCTCCCACCACGTGCCCCTCCGGCGTGATGAGCGGATGCCCCGCGTAAAACCGCACCGGCGGATTGTCCTTCACCAGCGGGTGCTCGCGAAACCGTTCGTCTGAAAGCGTGTCACGCACCACCAGCGTCCCCGTCTGCCGCGCCGCGTGCGCGGTGAACGAAGCGTCGCGCGGCACCTCGGTGAGCTGCATGCCCATGCGCGCCTTGAACCAGACGCGCCCTTCGTCCAGAAGGCCGACGGCCGCGATGGGGGTGTTGCAAAGCTGCGCGGCGATCTGCACGAGATCGTCAAACGCAGGGTCCGGCGGCGTGTCGAGGATGTGATAGCGCTGGAGTGCTTCCAGCCGTCTGGCTTCGGCGTCGCTCATGGAGTCGTGGGAAGGGCAGGAAGGAACCGCGCCGGGGAAGTCTCCCGGCTGCCGAAACCAAGTCTGTGTTCGGCGAGAACGATGGGGGTAAATTCCCGGTCAACCCGCGCCTTGGCAAGCGCCGACTTGCAAGAGCCTGTCTGAATCCGCGTGACCATCCCGGGCTGGTTTGCTATCCCACCGCACACCATGAATCCCACGCGCCGCGCCTTTCTCACGTCCGCCCTCGGCTCCGCCGCTCTGGCCGCCACCGCCCGCGCCGCCGAGAAGGTGAAAATGCCTTAGGTCAAATCGCCGCTCTTCTCCAAACCCTCGAAATTTCACCTCGGCACCGTCACATACAACCTCGCCGAGAAGTGGGACGTTGCCACCCTCATCCAGAACTGCACCGAGGCCAAGTTTGAGGGCGTCGAACTGCGCACCGGCCACGCCCACAAGGTCGAGGTCAGCCTCTCGAAGCCGGAACGCGCCGAAGTGCGCAAACGCTTCGCCGACTCGCCGGTGAAACTCTGGAGCCTCGGCAGCGCGTTCGATTACCACACGCCAGACCAGTCCAGGCTGCGCAAGGACATCGAGGCCACCAAGGAATACATCCTCCTCGCCGAGGACGTCGGTGCCACCGGCGTCAAGGTCCGTCCCAATGCGCTGCCCAAGGAAGTCCCCGTCGAGCAGACCCTCGCGCAGATCGGCAAGTCCCTCCGCGAGCTGGGCGAGTTCGGCGCACAGCACGGCCAGCAGATCCGCCTCGAAGTCCACGGCACCGGCACCGGCCTCGTCCCCCACATCAAGACCATCCTCGACGCCGCCGATCACAAGAACGTCGGCCTGTGCTGGAACTCGAACCAAACCGACCTCTTCGGCGACGGCTGGGATGCGAACTTCAATCTCGTGAAGCACAAAATCTTCACCGTCCACATGCGCGACCTCTATCTGGAGGAATATCCGTTCCGCAGGCTGCTCGCCGGTCTGAACGAGATCGGATTCAACGGTTTCACTTTCGCTGAAATCCCCGCCAGCACCGACCCAATCCGCACGATGAAATACTTCCGTGCGCTCTGGCTCGCGTATCAGGGATTGCTGTAAGAGCCCGGCACGCGCCGTTCAGCTCGCCGCTCCGAATATCCATGCGTGAATGGCCGGGTGCTGCCAGTGCAGCAGAAAAGCCAGCAGGAGCAGAAGCGCCGCCGTGAGGTCCCGCCGCCCAAACTTGTCCCCGACCCCGCGCGCGCGGACGAACTCCAGAAGCGCGCCGGTGGGGCAGCCGTATTTGCAGTAAGCCTTCGGCACGAAGATCGAACCCAGCAGCCCGGCGAGGGCCAGGACGATGGTGGCAGCGCCCGCCGAGCGGATGAGATAGGCGTCAAACGGCTCCACGCCCGCGAGGTCGAAATCGAGCGGCAGCATCACCACCAGCAGGACAAACAGCAAAAATGCCGCAGGCAACCAACGCAACGCCCGGTCAACCGGTGCCGGCACGGCGACACGCCACCGGACAGGAGCCATGCGCGTGACGATTTCCTGCGCTGCACCGTGCGGGCAGAGTTGCTGGCAGTAGAGCGGACGCCTCCCCGCCCACGGCACCGCAAACGCAACGGCCGCGAGCAACACCAGCCCGGGAGCCAGACGCCACGCCACGCCGGATTTCGCCCAGCCCGCGAGAAGGGATTGTGCAAGCAGATCACCGTTCAGGAAGCCGACGTATCCAATCACGCCCCATTGAAACCAGCGCCGCCAGCGCTCACGCCCGTCGCGCTTGGTAAACGTCAGCCACGCGCCCAGGGCCACGACCCCGGCCAGCCCGATGTCCCGCCCGCCCAGACGCATCGACTGCGGGCGCATTTCCCCCCGGGCGGATCGGAAACGTTGAACAATCCCCTCGGCCACGGCCATGCTCGTCATCGTCGCGCCGGAGACGCCTTCAACGCCGGCCTTTTGCAAATCCATGCCGGCAACCTGATCCCACGTCAGACCGTTCCAAGTTTTTTTGAAATGCCGGTCCGCCATCACATCGCCGACATGCGTCCTCGTGTCCTCGGAGTGGCGTATTTTGAAACCCAGCACGCGGCCCTCCCGGTCCAGTGCGACGAGCGTGTCCGTGATGCCGCAATAGCCAAGAATGTGATCCGCCTGCGGCAGCGTGCGGATGAGATAACCGAGTTCCACGCCGTTCGCGTCACGGACGTGAAAGCCGCCCCGGGCCCCCGTGTCGAGTTCGAGTTCGGCGGCGTTCGTAAACCAGCCGACGGCCTCGCCGACCCGCACCGGTCTCTCGCCCTCCGCGCGCAACCGGGCGTGATGCACACGAACCAGCCACACGACCGCCAGCAATATTCCAAGGCGGTAGAGCTGCAGCAGGACGACTCGCGCACGCACGGGAGGAAGTGTCCCGTGTCGGGCGGGAAATGAAACGAGATTGTGGCAAAAACCCGTTGACCGGCGACAATCCACTTCCCTAAGCTCCGCGCGAAGTTTCAATCACCAGCAGCATACATTATGAGCACATATGTCCCGATGATCAGTTCAGGCGTCGCCGGCCCGCTCGGCGCGCTCCACCTCCCCCGCCTTTGGCTGAAGGTTTCCCTTGAGGCCGCTGGCAAGCTCGCCGCCGGCTATCCCGGCCTCGGCAAGGGCTATGACCAGATGACCTGCGATGCCCTCGGCCTCGACGCCGAAGCCGTCAAGGCCTTCATCGCGGCCAGCAAGCCGACCTATCCCGCGTTTGAAGCCTGGGTGCGCAAGAACGGCAAGAAGCTCACCAAGGCGGACATCCACCGCCACAACCTGGCCATCCTCGGCTACTGCCACGATGACGCGACCCGCAAGGGCATCCTCAGCGCCAGCGGCCTCCCCGACGACGGCAGCGTGCTGCCCGGCGCGGTGGATCTGAACAACCTCGACGACTGGTTCGAGTTCCACACGGCGATCTTGAAGTAAGCCGTCCCTCAACTTAATCACGCGCCAGCCGGTGAAGTTCGCTTCACCGGCTGGTTTGTTTCAAAGCCCAAGGCAGGGTCGCAGCATCGGACACACTTTCCCGCCCCGGCACACGCAGCGCATGGGAGGCATATCATTCGCGCACAGGTGTGCTATGGTGCAAGCGAGAGTCCGTTCAAGAGGCAAGACAGCGCAACCGGATCCGCCGGTGCAGGAAGGGGAAAATGGTATGTCGGCACCCATGGTCAACAATGTCGGGTCAGGAGCCCCCCGCAAGACCGCGCTGATCGTGGAAGGCGGCGCGATGCGCGGCGCGTGGGCGGCGGGGGTGCTGGCCTATCTTCAGGAGCGCGGACCGCAGCAATACGACCTCGTGTATGCCGCCTCCTCCGGAGCGTGTTCGGCAGCCTATTTCGTCGCCGGCATGTGGGAGCCGTGTCTGACCGTGTGGCGCGACCTGGCTTGCAACGCGGTTCGCAAAATCAATTTCCTCCACCGCAAACCGATCATCGACCTGGCCTATCTGGTGGACCATGTCATGCGTCAGCGCGTTCCGCTCTCCGTCGAGGCGCTGCAAAAGGCACCCACCCGCTTTTTCATCGTGCTGACCGACTGCCACACCGGGGCCCCGGTTTATTTTCACGTCTGCGATGACCGGGTCTTTGCCGCGCTCCGGGCCACTTCATCCATGCCGCTGGCGACGCGTGGCTTTGATTACGTGGACGGCCATCCCTACGCCGACGGCGGGGT
>JBAYGL010000240.1:0-7975 GCA_041666725.1 Limisphaerales bacterium | reverse complement strand
CAGAAACGCGGAATTCAAAGGGGGTTGATGAGCTTTCGAGCCATCCGCGCGAACGAACCAAGCGGTTCGGGCGGCAGCCGGCGCAGGTGCAAACGCGAGCCCCGGCTGTGGCGGGCGTTTCTGTGGCATGAATGCCGCGCTCCTCTCGCCCCAACTGCATCGTTCCGGCTGAACGCCGCGCGTTTCACGCCCGAGTTCCGCTGTGTTCGCCCTTCGAGACCAACCGTCTCAACGCGATGCACAGGTCGTTTTTCGTGGCGTGCCTGCTGCATTCACCGGCGCTGCAAAGGGTGAAGTCATCCCCGGCGGCCCGCCCGTTCAACACGCAGCAGTCCGTGTGCGCTTCGGAGAACTGCCGTTGAACCTTGGCCAGCGCCTCCTCCCGGGTGCCCGTCAGCTCGTATTTCCAGCCGACCAGCAGACTTTCAGGGAATAGCGCTCTCAGCTCGTGAATCACCTTTGTCGCCGGCGTCAGATGGATTGTGAGCGGACCGGACCGGCTGGGAATCTTTTCGGACTGGATGGCGTTGCCCGCCTCGTCCATCACGGTGGCAACGCGATAGTCGCACAGAGCGGCGGCGTGGAAGACGGCGCCGATGTCGCGGTTTTTGCTGAGTTCCCGGAAGAGCTCGAGGAGGTCGTCGTTCGTGTCGAAGCGCCGGACGTGACAATTCGGGCCGGGCAGGGGGCCGGGGTGGGTCGCGCCGCTGCCCTTGAGACAAATGACTTCGTGGCCCGCATCGACAAGCTCCCGGGCAAGGAGCGCGCCGAGTTCTCCGGTGGAGAAGTTTGTGATGCGGCGCACCTCGTCAACCGGTTCAAAGCTCGGGCCGCAGGTGACAATGACTTTCATGGGCAGACGGGCGGCTGCGTCTGGCGCAGCCTGCACGCTTCGGCGGGAAGTTCGCGCGCCAAAGCCATTTGGTCGAGTCCGGTTTGGGGTGCTGGGTGCGAATATGGATTTGCCAGCCCCGGCGCAAATGGCAAACCATCCGCCGCTCGCTCCCTATGAATCGCTTGTTCGTCTATCTTGCCGGGTTTGTGATTGGAACGCATCTGGCGGCCGCGCCGGCGGGTAATTCCGCGGACGGCATCCTGCGCGGACCGCTCTTTTCCGGCACCATCCTGTCCAGCGACGGCCGTCAGCTTGCGGCGGGCAAAGGCATCGTGGTGACCGTCGGTCCGGACAAAAACCACTACCTTTGTTACGACGCCGACACGCTGCGGTGTGCGTTGGGCTGGTCGGGAGAATTCCTCGATTTCGGCAAGGCGCAGGAACGCATCGAGTGGCCGCCGCCGCCGAAGATCATGGGGACACTCGCGTTCGAGACGCGCGTCGGCCCCGGATGGACGACCACGGAAGATTTCACCGACCCTCGCCCGAACCAGCTCGGCCCGCTCCCGCGCGAGCAGGCGAAGTATCGCGGCCTGTATGTCCACGGCGACAGCGTCGTGCTGGGCTGCTCGGCGGGCGACGCAAGCGTCCTGGAGCTGCCCGGCTGTGAAACCATCGGCGGCAGGGGCGTTTTCACCCGCACGCTGAACATCGGCGCGGGCAGGCAGACGCTGCGATTCATCGGAGCGGCGGGCCTGGTTTCAGGCGCTGGCGACCGCCGCGCGGTGAAGACCGAGTCGGTGAAGGAGTTCAAGCTCGCCGTCTTTGGTTCCGGGACCAACCGACTCCTCATTGGCATCACCGGCAACACGGACATGAGCCGGTTCGCCGCGGTCAAGCGCAACCCGTCGGTGACGAATGGCAGTGAGATTTCGATGTCCTGCGAGATGGCGCTGGTGGCACCGCCGCGCACTGCTTCGCTGAACTTGAAGGTCTTCATTGCCCGCGTGGACACGGACTCGGAGGTGGATGCCATCCGCGCCGCGCTCAAATCCGCGCCAGCCCCGGCTGACCTTGCCCCGCTTACCAAAGGCGGTGCCGCGCAGTGGCCCGTCGTCGTGACACGGGGCGTGCCGGGCACGGGCGACGCGCCTTACGTCGTGGACCACATCACCGAGCCGGTGCCGAACCCGTGGAACGCGAAGACTTACTTTGGCGGCCACGATTTCTTTCCCGACGGACGGGCGGCGGTCTGCACCTTTCACGGCGACGTGTGGGTCGTCAGCGGCCTCGACGACAAGCTCGAGCGGATCACCTGGAAGCGTTTCGCCTCCGGGCTGTTTCAGCCGCTCGGTCTGAAAATTGTGGACGGCAAGATTTACGTCACGGGCCGCGACCAGATCACGCGGCTGCACGACTTGAACGGCGACGGCGAGGCAGACTTCTACGAGAACTTCAACAACGACACCTTCGTCACCGCGAACTACCACGAGTTCTGCCTCGACCTCGACACGGACAAGGCCGGCAACTTCTACTTCGCCAAGGGCGCGCCGTGGCCGCCCACCGTGCAGTCCCCGCACCAAGGCACCTTGCTCAAGGTCGCGAAGGATGGCTCGAAGCTCGACGTGATCGCCACCGGACTGCGCGCGCCCAACGGCCTGGCCGTCGGGCCGAACGGGTGGATCACCGTCAGCGACAACGAGGGCCACTACATGCCGTCCAGCAAGCTGAACCTCATCCGCGAGGGCGGCTTCTACGGGATGCGCCAGACCGCGCACGGCAAGGCCCCGCCGGACGACAAGCTCAACGACTACGACCAGCCCATCTGCTGGCTGCCGAAGGGCATGGACAATTCCAGCGGCGGCCAGGTCTGGGTCACGAGCAGTCGATGGGGCCCGCTCGAAGGCCATCTGCTCTTCATGAGCTACGGCAAGGGCACGCTCTTCAGCGTCATGCCGGAAGAGGTGGACGGCGTGGTGCAGGCCGGCATGGTGCAGCTCCCGCTGAAGTTCCCCAGCGGCACGATGCGTGGACGCTTCAACCCGAACGACGGCCAGCTCTACGTCACCGGCCTGCGCGGCTGGCAGACGGCGGGCGTGCGCGACGGCGGGTTCAGCCGCGTGCGCTACACCGGCCGGCCCGTGCATCTGCCCAGCGCGTTGCATGTGGCCCGGGACGGCGTGAGCATCACCTTCACCGCGCCGCTCGACGAGGCCAGTGCGAAGGATTCAGAAAATTGGACCGCCGAGATGTGGAACTACATCTACTCCGCCGGCTACGGCTCACCGGAAGTCTCCACGAGGGACGCCAAGGTCAAGCACCACGACAAGCTGGAGGTCACGGCCGTCACCCTCAGCGCGGACAAGAAGACCGTGACGCTGAAACTCTCCGATTTGACCCCGGCCATGCAGATGAAGATCAAGTTCAACGTGAAGGCGGCGGACGGCGCGAACGTGGCCGCCGACATTTACAACACCATCCACAAGGTGGCGGCGAAGCAACCATAGTCGCAGGCTGAAGCCTGCGCGTGATTCGCAACCTGAAGGTTGCGACTACAGACCAGTCCATGAAAACCAGCCTCTTCCTGTCTGTTCTTGTCGCGGCATCTGTGAATGCCGCCGACGCACCCAAGCCCGTCGCGTATCTCACCGAGGCCGAGGCGCGCGCCGCCGGGCCGGACTTTGACTTGCAGGGCGAATACGCCGACGCCGGCTTCGGCGCGCAGATGATCGCGCTGGGTCACGGGAAATTCCGCCTCGTGTTGCACGCGGGAGGCCTGCCCGGCGCGGGCTGGGACCAGTCGGCGAAGACCGAGGCTGAAGGTGCGCTGGATGGAAGCAAGGCCGTCTTCAAAGGCGGTGCCGGGAAGCCTTCCGCCGAGGTCGCTGGCGGCCTGCTCATGGGCGATGACGGCCGTGGCGCGCGGTTCAAGCTCTTCAAGGTCTTCCGTCAAAGCCCGTCGCTCGGCGCGAAGCCGCCCGCCGGCGCGCAGATTCTCTTCGACGGCTCCAACGCCGATGCGTGGCAAGACGGGAAGATGGATGGCCGCAAACTTCTCCACTGCGGCACCAAGTCCAGGGAACTCCTCAAGAGCGGCACGTTGCACGTCGAGTTTCTCCTGCCCTTCAAGCCCCTTGGGCGCGGTCAGGATCGAGGGAACTCCGGCGTCTATCTTCAGGACCGCTACGAGGTGCAGGTGCTCGACAGCTTCGGCCTCAAGGGCGAACACAACGAGTGCGGCGGCATCTACTTCAAGCACCGGCCCGTCCTGAACATGTGCCTCCCGCCGCTCGTGTGGCAGACTTATGACATCGAGTTCACGGAGGCGCAGTTCGACGTAGCGGGCATGAAGACTCACGACGCCACGTTCACGGTGAAGCACAACGGCGTGCTCATCCACGACCACGCGCCGGTCAACAGCGCCACCACCGCCGCCGGTCTCAAGGAAGGCCCCGCGCCCGGCCCCGTCCGCCTTCAGGATCACGGCAACCCCGTATTCTACCGGAACATCTGGTGGGTTCCCAAGAATTGAGCGTCCTGGCCACCAACCGGCTGCACCTGCCCTTGCTGCCGTAGGCGCAGGCCTCAGCCTGCGCTTGGAAAAAGTCCGCTTTTCACCTGCAACCTGAAGGTTGCGACCACGGCAGGTCCGGGCTGCCTTCACATTTTGGTTCGTCAACTCGCGTTGCTTTCGTTAAACCATCCGCATTGCAACCGGCTGAAACCAAATCCGGCTCTCCTTCGGTCCTCGCGGTCGAGTGCCAGCACCTCTCGCGGCGCTTCGGCGCGGTCGAGGCGCTCGCGGGCGTGAGCCTCAACGTCCGGCGCGGCGAGTTCTTCTCTCTACTCGGCCCGTCCGGGTGCGGCAAGACCACGTTGCTGCGCATCATCGCCGGCCTTGACCTGCCGGACAGCGGCGGGCTGCGCATCGGCGGCGTGGAGTCGCTCCGGCTGCCGGCATGGCAGCGCCCGGTCAACACGGTCTTCCAGTCTTACGCGCTGTTTCCGCACCTGAGCGTCTCCGAGAACATCGCCTTCGGCCTGCGCATGAAGCGGCTGACTTCGCACGACATCGTCCGCCTGACGAGTTCGGTGATGGAGATGACACAGATACTGCCGCTTGCAGGCCGGCATCCCAACGAGCTTTCCGGCGGGCAGAAGCAGCGCGTCGCGCTGGCCCGGGCCATCGTGAACGAACCCCAGGTGCTGCTGCTCGACGAGCCGCTCGGCGCTCTCGACCTCAAGCTTCGCAAGGAGCTCCAGCACGAACTCCACCAGCTCCAGCAGCGCCTCGGCATCACCTTCGTCCATGTCACGCACGACCAGGATGAGGCGATGACCATGAGCGACCGCATCGCCGTGATGAACGCGGGCCGCGTCGAGCAGCTCGGCACGCCGGAGGAGATTTACGAGCGGCCCAGGACGCGTTTCGTCGCCGAGTTCATCGGCGCGTGCAATTGCATCGAGGGCAAGTTCATTTCCCACACCGGCAGCCTGGTGGAGGCCGAAACGCCGGTGGGCCGGCTGCGGGTCGAGTTGTCGGCGTCCGGCATCGAGCGGGCCGAGCAGGGCAAACTCTCGCTGGGCATCCGGCCTGAGCGGATTTCCCTCGAAGGCGGCCGCTCCGATGACAACCGCTTCATCGGGCGCGTGGAGGCGGTCACGTTCAACGGCGCGGAGAGCCAATACCGCGTGGTGGTGGGCCAGTCGGAATTGCGGGTGACGGAACTGAACACGGGCCGGAGGTCCCCCGGCCTGTTCGTCGGCGATTCCGTCGAAGTTTCCATTCCGCCGGGCAATGTCTTTCTCATGGAGGGTTGAATGAGCGAGACGACCGTCCAGAAGTCCGCCAGGCGCCGCCGCATCCGGCGCACGGTCCACTTCGGCGAGCCGATGCCGCCGGGCGCGCAGACGTTTCGCGCCGCGTGGCTGTGCGGTCCGGCGCTGACGTGGGTCACAGTCTTTCTCCTCGTGCCGCTGGTGTTCGTCGTGGCGCTGAGTTTTGCGGAGCGCGGGGATTCCGGGGAGATCGTGTGGCGCTTCACCTGGGAAAACTATTCGCGGCTGCTCGGCAACGGCGCGCTGGGCTTCGATTCCGTGCAGCGGCTGATACTCGCGCGGAGCGTGGGCGTCGGGCTGGCGACCGCGGCGATCTGCCTGCTCGCCGGGCTGCCGGTCGCCTTCTTCATCGCCGGGCTGCCGCGCCGGTGGAAGTCGGCGGCGCTGACGCTCGTGGTCATTCCGTTTTGGACCAACCTCCTCATCCGCACCTACGCATGGCAGCTGCTGCTCGACCCCCAGGGCTGGCTGACGGAGATGCTCGCGACCGCCGGGTTGCTGCGCGCGGGCGAGTCGCTCTATCCGGGCTGGCCCGCCGTGATGCTGGCGATGGTGTGTGACTACCTGCCGTTCATGGTGCTGCCGCTCTACGCGAGCGTGGAGAAGCTCGACTGGTCGCTCACCGAGGCTGCGGCGGATCTCGGCGCATCACCACTTCGGGTCTTCTGGCACGCGGTGCTCCCGCAGATCCGTCCGGGAATGATCGCGGGCATGGTTCTGGTGGCATTGCCGGCGACGGGGCAGTTCGTGATTCCAGACCTTCTTGGCGGAGCGAAGATTGCCCTTCTGGGCAATGCCGTGCAGCAGCAGTTCGGCGCAAGCCGCGACTGGCCGTTTGGCTCGGCCATCGCGGTGGTTGCGCTGCTTGTGATGATATTCGGCCTGTGGTTGCACACCCGCGTGACCGACGGGCGGAGGGAGGTTTCGCTGCCATGAGCCGCCGCTCCCCCATGAACGCGCTGGCCGCGCTGCTGGTCTTCGCCTTCCTCTACGCGCCGCTGGCGGTTGTGATCGTCTATTCCTTCAACGCCGCGCGCCATGGCGTCGGGTGGCAGGGTTTCACGGTGGACTGGTATCTGCGCCTGATCGACAACGACCCGGCCATCGCCGCCACCATCAACACCATCGAGCTGGCCTGCACGAGCACGTTCTTCTCCGTCCTGCTGGGCTCCGTGCTGGCCTACGGCATGAGCCGCTACGAGTTTCCCTTCAAGCGCCTCTTCCAACACGTCCTGCATGTGCCGGTCTTCATCCCGGACATCGTCATGGCCGTGGCGCTGCTGCTCTTTTTCTCCGTGCTGCGCAAGTGGCTTGCGGGCTTTGAGCTGGGCATGACCACGATGACGCTCGCGCACATCACGTTTCAAATCCCCTTCATCGCCATCGTCGTCCGGGCGCGCATGGCGGACTGCGATCCGCAGCTCGAAGAGGCCGCCGCCGACCTCGGCGCCGGGCCGTGGATGACTTTCCGCCACATCACGCTGCCGCTCATGGTCCCGGGCATCGTCGCGGGCGGGCTGCTGGCGTTCACGCTGAGCCTGGACGACTTCGTGGTGAGCTTCTTCACCAGCGGCCCCGGCTCGACCACGCTGCCCATCCTGATCTACTCCTCCGTGAAGCGCGGCCTCACGCCCGACATCAACGCCCTCGCCAGCCTCATCGTGCTTGTCTCGGTGCTGTCCGTAGTGACCGTCGCCTGGCTGCGCGGACGGACGGAAGTGAAGAGCTGACGCCGCGCTCCGGGTGGGCGGTGCTGCGAATGCGCCCCGGCGAAGTTTGGCTGCCGGTTGGCACTTGGACTCCGCGCCTGTCATCCCTAAGCTCCGCGTCCATGAACCGCCGTGCGATGCTTGCCTGCCTGCTCGCCGCGTCGGCTTTGTCGGTCCGGGCGGCGGGCGTGGGCTACGTCGTTTCCAAGGAAATGCCGCCCGCCGTGCCGCGTGAGTTTCGCGGCGCGTGGGTGGCCTCGGTCGGCAACCTCGACTGGCCTTCGGTGGCCGGGCTCACCACGCAACAGCAGCAGACCGAGCTGACAGCGCTCCTTGACAGGGCCGTCGCACTGCGGCTCAACGCGATCGTTCTTCAGGTCCGTCCCGGCTGTGACGCGCTCTACGCCTCGAGGCTGGAGCCGTGGACCGAATACCTCACCGGCACCATGGGCCGCGCACCGGAGCCGTATTACGATCCGCTCGCGTTCGCCATCGCCGAGGCGCACCGGCGCGGGCTGGAGCTGCATGCGTGGTTCAATCCCTTTCGTGCGCTGGCCGGAGAAAAGCGGGTCCCCAGCGCGGGTCACATCGT
>JBAYGL010000239.1:0-8014 GCA_041666725.1 Limisphaerales bacterium | reverse complement strand
GTCCAGACCGACGACGCCACGCTCGTCGCGCACAAGAGCCAGTCGCAGAAGATCAAGGAGCTGGTCAAGAAGCTGGCTGCGGATGCACGGCTGAAGAAGCTGGTGTGAATTCTGTAGTCGCAGCCTTCAGGCTGCGCTTGTGTGATTCGCAACCTGAAGGTTGCGACTACGAATGATCCGGCCCCGCTCGTCGAACTTCCCAGTTCCCCATTCCTCCCCCTGCGCTATGCTGCGGCTGACGATGCGTCGCCTTCACCTGCCAGCCTTGCTAGCCGCGTGCCTCTCGCTGGCCGCCGGCTGCGTGCCGGAGAAGGACCGCGACTACACCATCGCCCGCAAGCGTATGCTACACGACCAGCTCACCGGACCCGGACGCGGCATCAAGGACGAACGCGTGCTGGCGGCGATGCGCACCGTGCCGCGCCACGAGTTCGTGGCGGAGGAATACCGCTTCAGCGCCTACGACGACCGTCCGCTCCCCATCGGCCACGGCCAGACGATTTCGCAGCCGTTCATCGTTGCGCTCATGACGGAGCAGATGAAGCCGCAGCCGACCGACAAGGTGCTCGAAGTCGGCACGGGCTCGGGTTATCAGGCCGCCATTCTCTCGGGCCTGGTGAAGCAGGTTTTCACCATCGAAATCGTCGAGCCGCTGGCCAGGCACGCAGCCGTGGATTTGCTCCGCCTGGGCTACACGAACGTCTTTGTGAAGGCCGGCGACGGCTACAAGGGCTGGCCGGAGCACGCGCCGTTTGACGCCATCATCGTCACCTGCGCGCCGGATCAGGTGCCGCAGCCGCTCGTCGAGCAGCTTAAGGACGGCGGACGGATGGTCATCCCAGTCGGCCCGGATGGCGGCGTGCAGGAGCTTTATCTCCTGGAAAAGCACGAAGGCACGGTGAAGCAGCGTGCCGTGCTGCCCGTGCGTTTCGTGCCGATGACGCGCAAGCCCGGCGATCCGCCTTGAGCCGGTTCGATGCATTAGGAGCGCGGCATTCATGCCGCAGAAACGTGGAATTCAAAGGAGGTTGACGAACTTCCGGGCCTTCCGCGCGAACTAACCAGACGGTCCTGGCGGCAGCCGGCGCAGGTGCGAACGCGAGCCCTGGCTGTGGCGGACGTTTCTGCGGCCTGAAGGCCCGCTCCTGTCGCGCCAACTGCATCGTTCCGGCTGAGCGGCGATCAGGGCTGCTTCAACAAACCCAGCGAAGTGAGGAATTCCTCCGTGCGTTTCATGGTCTCGTCGTATTGGGCGCGGTTGAACATCAGGTAGCCGTGCTTGCCGCCTTCGTTCACGACGAGTTCGCAGCGGTTGCCCGCCTTCAGCATCGCCTCGTGGAAAGCCTTCGCGCCATTGAACGGGGTGGTCGTGTCGGCGGTGCCGTGGAAGACGATCGTGGGCGGCAGGCCGGATTTCACGCGGTGCAGCGGGGAAATCTTCTCCCATTCCGCTCCGCACTTCGCGTTGCCGTAGCCTTCGGCCGAGGTGTCAATGACCGGGAAGAGCAGCGCCATTGCGTTGGGCACGGGGGAGATTTTCAAATCATCACCCGCCTCGTCCACGCCCTCGAAGAGCGCGGCGGCGGCCAGATGCCCGCCGGCCGAGCCGCCGTTGGTGATGAGTTTCCCGGGGTGGATGCCGAGTTCCGCCGCGTGCACGCGCACGTAGCGGACAGCCGAGCGCGCGTCCTTCGCACAATCGAAGGGCGTGACGCCGGAGCCGGGTTTTGCCAGCCGGTATTCGACGCTGATGCCCACCATGCCGAGCTTCGCGAAGTGCGCGGCGAAGGGATAGAAGCGTCGCGGTTCGCCGCCCACCCAGCCCCCGCCGTGAATCGTCACAAAACACGCGCGGCGGTCTGATGCCTGATGGCCTGCCGGCTCGAAGACATGGAGGAACAGTTCCCTGTCGCCCGCTTTCTTGTAGGCGACCTTGCGGGTGGGCTCGAGTTTTCCGGCCATTTCACTGACGGGGTCAGCCGGGGCTTTTTTGGTCGTTTGAGCCGGTGCGATGGCTGCGAGTGCAACCGTGGCAATCAAGGTGGTGACGATGCGTTTCACGCGAAAATCATAACGCCAGCCTCACCCCGGGACAACGCTTCACTGTGCGCCCGCCACCTCGGCATCGAAGACACCGGTAAACACGCGGCCTTCGCTCTTCACCTGCACCCACAGCCGGTAACGGCCGGCGCTGGGAAATTCGTAGGGAAACGACACTGAGTCCGTGAGTCCGGCTGTATGCGCGGGAGGTGCGGCGGCGGATTTCTCTTTCGATTCGAGCGCCACAGTTTTTCCACCCGGCTTTTCGGGCCTGACCTCGCGCCGGGTGAATGCCTCCTGCGCCGCCATCGAGATGGTGCCGACCGGATGCAGGTGCGCGAAGACTCCGCCGTCCGCGCGGCGAACAGCGGCGTGGCCGAACATGCCGACATACGGCTCCAGCAGGGCAGGGGAGCCATCCGGCTTGAGCACCTTGAAACGCATCGGAGCCTCGCGCCTCGTCTGCAACGGACCGTTCTGCTCCCATTTCATCACGTAACCTCCGGGCAGGCGGCAGGTGTTTGGTCCGCTTGCTGGCAGCGGATCGCCGAAGTGCCATGAATCATCCGGATCGAACGCCGTCGCCGAGGTGTCGCCGGGCTTGCGGCGCGCGGGCGTGCCGCACATCGGATCGGCTGCGCTCCCGCGCCGAGAGCTGACGAACGGATTCTCCGGCGGCTCGGGCAAATCGGTCTTGGTGGTGAGCGTCTGGGTGAATCCGGTTTCGTGTGTCACATCGGCAATGACCGTGTAACGCCCCGGCGGCAGCGGTGGCACAGGGGTTTCAAACGTCACCGGATTCCGCTGGATCGGGTGCAGATGCGCGAACGTGTCCGGCTCTTCTTCGCGGATGAGGAAGAGGTGCATGAGTTTCCCGTGGTCGGATTGGAGCGGCGTCCAGTCGCGCTGTCCGCCGTCACGCGTGTCCACTTGCAGTCGCAGGACGGGCAGGCCGTTGGTCATCCGCACGTCGGCGAGGAGCGGCAGCGGTCGGTAAAGGCGGTTCGTCCGGAAATGGAGATCCACCTTGTCCCACCAGTTCTTGCCGCCAATGACAACGCCGGCGAAGAGCAGTGCGCCGACCAGCATCGCCCGCACCGAGCGGCTCCTGACGGGCGGGCCAACGGGTTCGCCCGGCTTCAGGACGGCCTCGCCCCAGGCGGCTCCGACGAGCTTCACCGCAGTGGCGAAGAGGAGAATGCCCAGCACGGCAAGAGTGGTTCCGTAGGCCGGCGACATGGCCTTTCGCGTGATGGCGACGTTGTTGACCGGCACCATCACCTCGCCCAGACCCGCCGCTCCCTCGATCTGCACCTGCACGCTGTAGGCGCCCGGCGTCATGAGCCAAAGCGTGGCGGCGAAGAGGTTCGTCTCGCCGCGCACGGGCACGGCCACATCGGGCGGCGGCGCGCCATGCCTGCCTGCGCGCCAATGCACCGGCAGCACCGCGACGCGGGTCACGCCCGGTCCGTGCGCTCGCACGGAAATCTCCGCCAGACCCGGCACGACCTCCGGTGGCCGCACCACCACGCGCACCGGATAGACCCCCGCCTGCCCCTCGAAGATGACGCTCGGGCTGCCGATGTGCGCTGCGAGAGGTGAGGCGAGCCAAAGGACGAGAAGGCAGGGAAGAAGACTTTTGCCGCGAAATGGCGAAAGGAGCACAAGGGGAAAACGCTCTGCTTTGAACGAGCATCCCGTTGGACGCTGGATGTTGAACGTTGGGCGTTGGGCGTTTCCCGGACTCATCGGCGCACCTTGAGCATCCAGTTCCCGAGCCAGAGTCCGGCGCGACTCCCGATGCAGGCCAGGCCCAGCGCGAACGCGAGTCCCCGCCACGTCAGGGGATCGCTGTCCAGATGCCGGAAGGAAGTCATCCACGGGCCGGGGTTTGCGCTGTAGGACCAGCGGTTGATTTCCCGGCCGAAGAACCAGTTGTCCGCCGATGACGTCAGGAGGAACCGGGCGAACGGCCATTGCACGGCAAGGACGAGCCCGAGGAACGCCGCGCCCAACGCAAGCGCCAGCAGCCAGTCGCGCCACCACGGGATTGCGGGCCGGGGCTCCTGCGCCAGAAGCCGCTTCTCCCGGCCCATGAGCAGATCGATCACGAACGCCGGCACCACCAGCAACAGCGGGAACGGCGGCACGACCATGTGCGTCACCGGGTTGTAAATCGGCGCGAGCATGGGCTGCGCGGAGAAGAGCGGGAGAACCCAGATCGCCAGCGAATAAAAGGCGAGATAGACCCCGGCGGCGACCGTCGCGCCCCACGGGAGGCTCGCGGCGCGCGCCGCCATCACCAGCAGCCACGGGTAATGGCCGCAGACCACGAGGTAGAACGTCATCGCGTGCTGGGCGTTCGGGAAGCTGTATTCCATCACGATGGCGGAATTCATCGCCGTCATGATGCCGGCCATGAGCACGAAGAGCCGGGCGATGCCTTTGCGCTGCGCGGGGGCGGCGCCGTTCTGCCACGAGAGCACCAGCAGCAACGTGCCCAGCGCCACGCTGAACATTCCGATGGCCAGCAACGTGTGCGGCGGGCTGAGGATCTTTACATCCAGGCCGTAGGTGTTGTGCCACCAGTCGTCGAACGGCGCGGAGGTGAGCATCGCGAAGCAGCCCCAGATGCAAATCCACGCGCCCAGCGGCGCGCGCGCGCCCCAGAGCCTCACCGCCGTCGAGCGTTCGGCCACCGTGCCGAAGAACGTCGTCCGCAACGCCAGCCAGCCGCACGTCAATCCCGGCACGAGCCCGCCGAGCTGGATTACGATGTGCGCCGGCGTCCAGAATGTGTCGCGCCCGATGCTCTCATGCCACGAGATGTCCCACAGCACGCCGATGGGAATGCACGAGACTCCCAGCACGGCGACGAGACAGTGCCATGGGATGGACTTCGTGCCGGTGGAAGTATCCGCCGGTGGTGCGACGAGACTGGCTGTGGCCGGTTGCACTGGCACTAGGTCAAAAAGTAAGGGCGAACCATGTCAGGACGCGGCCGATTTGCCGAGTGGTTTTGGAGTGGGGGTCGTATGCTCGCGGACTTCAGACTCGGTGCGGAGTCCGTCAAAGACTCCTCACCTTGCTCTCACAGCCCGCGTCCATCGGGCAAAGTTGCGCGGCCCCATGTCGGTGTGGCTCGGGCTTGTCAGGGGGGGCTTCGATGTAAGTCAGAAATGGGCTTGCGGGATGGGAGGGCTTCGGCAAACTTCGCCCGCCTTGCAGTAAGCTGTGGAAGGGTGGCTGAGTGGTTAAAGGCACCTGACTCGAAATCAGGAGATGGGGCAACCCATCCGTAGGTTCGAATCCTACCCCTTCCGCCAATTTTTTAATTACCCTGTTCAGCCTTGCGCTTCGCAATCGCTCCGCTTGGCGGACAGGGATCGGGCGTTCCGTCCGTTCCTGTGGCTCACTTTTTGACGTGCGGGGAGTTTTCCTCGCTGAGGTTGGCTTCCTGCCGGGTGAGCGCGAGGAAGGAATGCTCCAGCACGCCGTCGGAGCCGCTTTGCTTGCGCAGCTCATCGCGGGTGCCGACGGCGACAAATCTGCCTTGATGGATGATGCCGATGCGGTCGGCCATTTCCTCGGCGACGCTGAGCTGGTGCGTGGAAAGGAAGACGGTCATGCCGGTGCGCGAGCGTTCCTTCAGAATGTCCTTCACCACGCGCGCGTGATGCGGATCAAGGCCGACCATCGGCTCATCAATCACGAAGACCTCGGGGTCGTGCAGCAGCGCGGCGGCGATCGCGACGCGCTGGCGGGTGCCGTGTGAGAGTCCCTCGATGGGTTTGCGAAGGTATTCCTCGAGGTTGAAGCGCGGAATCAGCGCACGCGAAGCGGCCTCGATCCGGTCATCGGCCATCTTGAAGAGCTGCCCGATGAAGCGGAAGAACTCCCACGGCGTGAGCTTGTCGTAGAGAAACGGGAAGTCTGGAACGTAGGCGAGGCGGCGGCGGACCTCCAGCGGCTCGGCCTGCACGTCATGACCCGCGACCCGGACCGTGCCGGAGGTGGGCTTGATGAGGCCGGTGATCATCTTGATCGTCGTCGTCTTGCCGGCGGCGTTGGGGCCGAGCACGGCGAAAAACTCGCCGCGATTGACGGTGAGTGTCACATCGTTGACGGCGGTCAGTTCGCCAAAACGCTTGGTGAGGTTGCGGAGTTCAATCATGGGAAGCGGCGATGCTGGATACTGGATGCAAGATGCCGGATGGCGCTGGCGACCTCCGCTGATTTCGACAACATCCAGCGTCGAGTTTGTGGCGTCGTTCTCAAAGCAGCATCAACCGGGTGTTCTGGAGCACGACTTCATCCGGCAGCTCGACGCGGAGGATTTCACCGACGCGGCTGACATAGACGTTTACCTCGTGCTTTTCCAACAGGCAGGCATGAAGCCGGTAACAGCGCAGCTTCGAGCTTCCGATCTTGAGCCAGTCCTGGCGCGAGTCCCACTTGAGTCCGAGTGAAAGGCGCTGCAGCGCCGGCAATGCGGCGAGTTCCGGGCCCGCACCCCCTTCACCCAGTGCGCCAAACAATCCGCCTGTGAGCAGGCCCAGAGGAACCGGCCCGGCCATCTGCTGCAGGAGCACCTTCGGATCGCGAAGCTGCGCAAAAGTGAACTCGCGATGGGTGATCGTTTCTCCCTGCGCATAATGGATGGAGAGCGTTTCGTTCGTGGCCGACGCCTGAACTTCAAGGCTCATGGGCCGCTGGTGGAACTGCACGCTGAAGGTCTGCCACTGGTGGTTGGTGGCGAAGGAGGTGCTCATCGTGAATCGGATGCGCTTGCGCGTGCCGCCCAGGTCAAGTCGCCCGTCGAGTATCTCAATCGTATAGCCGCTGATCTTGCGGACCATGCCCTCTTCGAAGGCCGCGTTCGCTGGAGGCGGGTTTGTTGTCGCGGTTTCTCCGGCGTTCGCCGCCCAGCGCAGGTGGCCGATCTTTTTCTTCTGATGGAAGACTTCGAGGTCCGAGTCGTCGGGTGAACGGAGGATGTGCTCCCAGACGACGCTGAGCGGCACGGTGTTGCCTTCGCCCTGGGCGCGAAACTCGGAGCGCCAGAGCAGCACGTTCATCGTGATGAAGAACGCGGTGATGGCGAGGAAAGCGAGGCGGCGGGGCATCACGTTTGAGAGGCGAAGGTCGAGGGTGGCAGAGCGCGATCCCGCGCCGATGGCTCCCGGCTGTCGGTTCGTCCACTCATGGCGCAGGGATGTTGATGGTCTGCCCGATCTTCATGCGCTTCGGGTCCAGATTCGGATTGGCCACCAGCAAGGCTTCCAGTTTCACTCCGTATTGTTTGGCGATGGTGGCGGGAATGTCGCCCTGTTTGACGGAGTGAGTGCGGGCCGAGGCCTTTGGCGCGGGGGCCTTCGCGGTTTTGACCGAGCTGACTGAACTCTCCTGAACCTTTGGAGCCGGAGGCTTCGACGCGGGTGTGCTCGGAGCCGGCTGGGGACGGGGCGACGCCGTGGGCTGTGCGGGCGGGGCGGAGGTGGCTGGCGTGGTGCGCGAAGACAGGGCCTCCGCCTGTCGTCGGAGCTGGTTGTTCTCCACACCGAGGCGTTCCACCTCTGTCTTGAGCTTGTCGAGTTCGCGCTGCACCGACGGGGCGTTGGGTGCGATGAGGAAGAGTTTCGCCAGCTCCATTTTGCAGTTGTTGATCCGCTGGCGGACGATTTCAGCGCGGTCGGACGTTGGGCGCAGCTTGAGAAAACGGTCGAAGTGGTAGATGGCCGCAGCCGGATCGTTGAGGTGCTGCTCGAACAGCAGGCCCAGCTCGAAGTGGGCGGAAGCCGAGCGCGCGTTCGCTTCCAACGCACGTTCAAAGGCTTCGGCGGCACCCTTGTTATCCAGTTGTTTGCGCAATTCCTGGCCCCGCAGGAAGTGCGGATCGCGCTGTTCGTCCGCGCTGCCGTCCCGCGTTGGAATGCAGCCTGCCGAGCATAGCATCAGCAGAAGCAGACCTGGG
>JBAYGL010000238.1:0-8024 GCA_041666725.1 Limisphaerales bacterium | reverse complement strand
GCCACCACCACCACCACCGCCGCCTTGCTGGCCGCCCTGGCCGCCACCGGATGACACGGACTGGATGGGGTTGGCCACGACGCTTTGCAAGCCCTGCATAAAGGTGTCCGGGTTGACCTTGAACATGCGCATGAACAAAGAAGCCTGCTCGGGGAGCTTGGGAGAGAACACGATCGCGTATTCCTCGATGGAAAACTTGAGCCCGGCGGCCCGTCCGTCGGGCATCTTCACTTCAGTGGTCTTGCAGATCACATCCAGGGTTTGACGCAAGGTCAGGTCCTTCAGCACGCTCGTCACCTTCACCATGGCACTGTCGAGATCCGGCCTTTGCGTGCCCACACCGGGAGCGGCACCGATGGGCTGGCCCGTGACCGGATCCAAGGTGGGTGCGAGCGGGGCGGCGGGCCCGCCGGGACCACCGGGGCCACCACCGGTCCCCGCATTCGCCGAAATGTAATCCACGGCGACACTGTTGATCAGGAAGTTCAGCCCCTTCTTTTCGGGGTCGTGCTTCTTGGTGTCGGCATCCAGAAGCTTCAGGACCTCGGGCAGCGGCAATCCGTCATACGTGATCTCCGGAAAAACGATTTCGTCCAGTTTCCGGTTGATCCGTTGAGCCCCCTTGCTCGTGTGGGTCAGGAAGGGCACCAAATGATTCGTCATGTAGTAGGGATTGGGGCTGGGCAACTCGGCATGGCCGAGCCTGTTCCACTCCCTGGTCACCTCCACCACCCTCTTGGCATAGGTGTTTTCCCGCCTGCGGGTCTCCTCTTCAAACTCCGACTCCATGATGAGGCGCAAATAGTAATATGCGGTGTCATTGAGAGGATCGATCTCGATTGCCTTTTCCAGCCGCTGCCGGGCTTCCTTGAATTGATGCAATTCGTAGTAAGCCCGTCCGTCCTGGACCATGGTCATCGTCTCAGTGCGCTTTTGCATCGTCTCGGTCCGGCTGGTCAACACCTGTTTGCTGGGCAGCCGCCCGCGATGCGCGGCCTCCACCTTGTCGTTGAAACGCTTGAAGTCCGCAACCTCCTTGTTCTGGGGATCGAAGGGGGTCAGCTTCTCCACCTCCGCGTCGGCGAGCTTGAACTCGTTCTTCTCCTGCAGCGCCACCGCTATCTGAATGCGGCAATGAGCAAGCCCGGCCAGGGCGGCGCGATACTGCTTCTCAACGACATCCACCCCACCCAGGAGCCTGGCGTGGCCGATGGCCTCCTCATACAGCTTCGCGGCATCGGCAAAGTTCTTCGCCTTCTGCAAGCGCACGGCCCGCTGAAGGTTTTCCTCAAGGACGAGCTTGCGCTCCTGCCGGCGCAGGGCTTCATCCTCCGCGATGGCGACCGGATCAGGGCCGGCGGGAGCCGGCCATGCAGCCGTCGCAAACAGGCACAGAAGGCCGGAAACCACGAAGCACTTTTTCATGCGAACTGACAATTGGGAGGGCGCAGGGACAATCATCTCAACAAGCTGGAATTCAGGGCTGCTTTCGCGGCGCAACGGGCTGCGCCGGTCCCAGCGGTATCGTGGTGGGTTTGTCATTTGAGACGGCTTTGACTACCACGTTGGAAGTGGTGATTTCAACGACAATGTTGGTGTCACCCGCAAAGACCAGGGGCGTGTCCTTGCGCGCGGCACGCCAGACGAAGTTCGTCTCCACCGGATAGACAATGTGGGCGACATGATCGACGACAATGGTGAAACCCTTCGCCTTGGTCATCGTGAATTGGACGGGCTCCTTGCCCGGCTCCAGCAGTTCAAACCTCACCTCCGGCATCTCCGGCGTGCCACCGATCTCGCGCGCCAGCAGGACCAGCTTGCGGGAAGCGTCCAGAGTGTTGATCGAATTGGTCGTGTTCAGGGAGAGGGTCACTGATTTTTTGCCCTGTTCGCCAAGTGTTTTGCCAAACTCCTTGACCACGCTGACCTTCACCGAAGGCCGCTCCGGGGAGCCGCCAATGCTGACGAGCTCAAGCTTGAGATGCTGCGACGTGATCTGCTGCACGAGCAGCCGCCTGACGCCGACGTTCACGCCGGCCACGAAATTTCCGTTGGTGTCCACATACCATGTGTCCGGATTGAACACCTTGTGAACGCTGACGAACTCGACCTGCGGGGGGTTGGTGAAGCTGTTCAGCGCCTTCATGCGGTTCGTCATGTTTACACCCGACGGCCCCTTGCCTTCCCCCTCCAGGGTGATGTTGCGAAATTTGTCCAATTCCTCCTGGGCCGATCCGACTTGCAGGACCAGAACGACGGCTCCGGTGGCCATGAGCAGGAGCATCAGGCCGAGGACGATTTTTTCGTAATGGTTCTTGAGGAATTCCATGAGGTCACTTCGCGGAAACGGGGGGGGCGGATGTCTTGCTGTGGAACACCTTCACGACATCAAGCGAGATCGAGATGCGGAGCGGCTTCTCATCCAGAACTTTTGTCAGGCTGGATTTGGAAGGCGGAGGGTTTGTGCCCCCGGCAGGCCTCATTCCTGCCGGCCGACCTCCACCCAGTCCGGAAGGAGCCCCCCCGGGAAAAGCCATGCTCGGCGGAGGAGGAGTCGCGAAACCCGGCAATCCCGGTGGAGCTCCAGGCAGTGCCATTTGCATCATGCCGCTGGGCGGGCCACCCGACGGAACCTCCAGGGAGCCCGACGAGGGCTCCACATCCAGGTCCCCCACCACGAAAAATTCCTCCGAATTTGCAAACCCGTTGAGCACATCCGTCAAGTGGCTCGAAAACCCGCGGAACACCAGCTTGTAGGGCGTCGTAACCACGCTGACACTGGGGGACAAGACGTTGGTGCGCGGGGTCAGGTCGGTCAGCAGGTCTGCGGTTCGGCGCTCGTCGGCAAACGCCGGCACACGATGAATGCTCTCCAGTGCGCGCACGCGGGCGGCGAAGAGGACGTTGCAGATCGCGCGGACCTCCTTGAACTGGTTGGTCAGCGGATCCAAGGCGAACACGGGCAGACGCGGCATGACCTTCACCTCGCCATAGGTGAACTCATACCTGGCCGGGATTTCCACTCCCGCATTGGTTGCCTCCCGGCGCAGGGTTTCCACAAGATTGGCCAGCCCCACTTTGATCTGGGTTTCGCCCGCCGCCTTCTGGGGTTCGGTGGCAAGGCGGCCCGCCGCCAGCGAAGTGAAGGTGTGTATCTGCGTGATGTTGCTTCTTACGACGCCGACATTGGATTCGCTCGGATACACCCCGCTCTGAAGCTGATCCAGCTCGGCTTTGACCTTCACCAATTCCTCATCGCGGGCAAAGCTCTCGTCCGAATTGGAATAAACGTAGTAGCCGGCACCCCCCAGCAGGCCCAGCGAAACAATGACCCCGATCAGCAGCACTAGATTACGTTTGATCCAAAGCATAATGGCCGGACTAGTATCGGATCGGCTCCTTCAGGCGGAGTGTGACGCTGAAACCAAAGGTGTAGTTGGTAAGCTCGACTTCCTCCACGCGGTTGGTGAGCGTCGTCCCGTCGGGGTTGAAGAGATGGGTCGCCGCCTGGAAATTGGTCTGCAATGACTCGACAAACTCCCGGTTCGCCGACGCGGAAAACCGCTTCAAGTTGAGGGCCTTGCAGGTCAGGTTCAGGAACTCGATCTGGGCCGCTCCGTCGGCACCGGCCTGCGGTGCGCCACCGGCCTGCGGATCGACCATCCCCGCGTTCGGATCCTCGACCATCGCCGCCTTGGGGCCGCGACGGGACGCGCCCCCGCCGGAAGCCGCCCCACCGGATGCGGCGGCATCCATCTTTTCAATCCAAACGGCCGCCACGACCTCGTTGTTCGTGCTGGCGGCATCGCCGGCGGCCAGCTTGATGCCGTGGTTCGTCGAAGCCGTGACCAGAATGGACTGAATTCCGTTGAGCAGTTTCGCCCAGTCGGAGCGCATGCCCAGAAGCCTGACGTATTGGTCTGAAAGGGCGCGGGCCTCAGCCAGCTCACGGTCTGCCTTTTGCAACGCTTCGCTGTTTTTCTTGAGCGGTTCGATCTTCTCCTGCAACTCAGCGAGCAGCGTCCGCTTCTTTTCCGCCAGCCATCCAAAAAACCAGCCGAACGCCAGAAGGGTGGTCAGCACACAGAGCACGGATGCGACAAAGTAGAGCCGCTTGGCCTTGAACTGCTGCTGCTTGAGATGGCTGGCCGGCATCAGGTTCAGCTCCACGGGACACTGGGCGAGATTGCGGATGCCAAGGCCGACGACCTCGCCGAACTGATGTGCAACTTTCGCCATCTCCTCCAGGTTGATCTCCGGGTCAATCTGGATGTTGCGGAAGGGGTTGAAGTAATCCACCGGCACGTTGAGCTTCTCGGCGAAGAACTGGGCGGTGTAGGGAAGAAGCGAGGCGCCGCCGGCAAGAAACAGCCTCGTCGGAGCCGACCCGCCTTGCTGGCCCCGGTAAAACTGGATCGTCTGGTTCATCTGGATGTGCAGGCGGGTCATCACCTGCCGCGCGATCTTCGAGATGAGCGCCTGATGCGGGTTGCTCGGCTCCTCGTAGGCTCCGCCAAGGCTGACAAAGCCCTCCTCGATCTTCATCTTCTCCGCCTCGTCCCACTTCATCTTCACCTCGTTGGCGAAGTCCTGCGTGATGGAGTTTGCGCCGATGTTGATGGAGCGGGAATAGACCCTGCCCGATTCGAAAAAGAGCAGGTTGCTGCTGCGGGCGCCGATGTCCAGCAACACCACGCACCCCTCGGCGTCGCCGTAGTTGAACCGGTAGGCGTTGCAGAGGGCTGCGGAGGAAACGTCCACCAGATGCATCTCCAACCCCGCCTGCTCGCCGATCCGGAAGAAGCTCTCGACAACTTCCGTCTTGATGGCCACCAGCAGAACCTCCAGCTCACCCGTGGGCGTGGCTCCGAGGATTTGGTAGTCCCAGACGACTTCCTCCAGCGGGAACGGGACGTTTTGCTGGGCCTCGTATTGGATGATCTGCCGGACCTTGCCGGGATCGGTGGACGGCAGCTTTACGAACTTGGAAAAAACCTGAAAACCAGGAGCGCAGACGTTGATCACATCCGCATCAAACGGCCCGCGCACGCCGGCGGCCAGAATGTCCTTCAAAGTGGCGAGAACCACCGCCTCGCGTCCTCCCTCGGCAAGACCCTCCTGCCCCATGGACCTGAGGGTGTAGTTCTTGAGCCGGAGCGATCCGGTCTCGTTCGGCTCGAACTCCGCGACCTTGACGGTCGTGGCACCGAAATCAATGCAGAGAAATGACTTTGATTTTAACATCGCCCTCGCGCTTTCACGTCCCGGTTCGAACCTGAACAACTCACGGCGTCATGACGGTCGGTGAGCGGCGGACTAAGCGCTGCGGTGGTATCGGAACCGTTCGGACGGGTCAAACATAAAACAAGTCCAGCACCTTGTCATGCGCCCAAACCCCGCAAATTGGCTCAAACTTTTTTCCGGAAAAACCCGATCGTCCGGGCCAGACCCTCCCCCAGTTCCACCTGAGGCTCCCACTTGAGCAGCTTCCGGGCGAGGGTGATGTCGGGTTTGCGCTGCTTCGGATCGTCCACCGGCAGCGGCTTGAAGGTGATTTTGCTCTTCGATCCGGTGGCCTTGATGATCTCCCTCGCGAACTCCAGCATCGTCAGCTCGTGCGGGTTGCCGATGTTCACCGGCAGCGGGTAATTCCCCATCATCAGCCGGTAAATGCCCTCGATGAGATCCGAGCAGTAGCAGAAACTCCGCGTCTGTTTTCCCTCACCGAAGACCGTGATCGGCTCGTTGCGCAGCGCCTGGCTCACAAACGCCGGCACCACGCGACCGTCCTTGAGCCGCATCCGCGGCCCGTAGGTGTTGAAGATGCGGACGATGCGCGTCTCCAGCTTGTGCTGACGGTGGTAGGCCATCGTGATCGCCTCCGCGAAACGCTTCGACTCGTCGTAGCAACCGCGCGGGCCGATGGTGTTCACATTGCCCCAGTAGTCCTCCGTCTGCGGGTGGACCAGCGGGTCGCCGTAAATCTCGCTCGTGCTCGTGAGCAGGAAGCGCGCTCCCTTTTCCTTCGCCAGACCGAGCGCCTTGTGCGTGCCCAGCGAGCCGACCTTCAACGTCTGAATCGGCAGCAGCGCGTAATCCACGGGGCTGGCCGGGGACGCGAAGTGCCACACGTAATTCACCGGGCCATCCAGGAAGAGGAATTCCGTCACGTCCTGCTGGATGAAGCGGAAGTTCTGGTTGCCCGCCAGATGCTCGATGTTCGCCACCGAGCCGGTCACGAGATTGTCGATGCCCACGACGCGATGCCCCTTGGACAGCAGCAGGTCGGTGAGATGCGAGCCGAGAAATCCCGCCGCACCGGTCACGACGGATACGGGCTGCGCCACAGGAACACGCTTCGTTTTCAGTTTAGTCTTGGTTGCCATGATTCGAGTTTGGGCGGCGACGACGGCCTGAAGAGCCCCGGCCTCCGTGCGTGACGTGTCACCAGACACACCCGGCGGGCACTACTTAAACGCCCGCAACCCACACGATGCCGAAAATGACTCCCGCACGCTGGAAGCAGCGCTTCCCGGCGGACGACTCGTCGAACACCTTCGAATAGAGTGAAGCGACGGATTCCCTCAAGGCAAGCTTCCCCTGATCCACGCTGGACCACACCGTGCGGCCGGCGGGGCCCTTCGTTGAAAGTCCCGATCTTGATCCTGCTCCGTTTTCCCGATTCGATGAGACAGGCCAGGAATTGCAGGCAGGAGAAACGTGCCCAAAACCATCACGTTTCCAGCAGCTAATCTCGTGCATTCGCGGGTTTGCCATTGCCTTTCACTCCGGCCGTTTGTTATCCCTTCGCACGTCAGCAAAATTAGAAACGATAGAACGATTATGTCTCAAGCGATCTACCATCCGAGCCTCGAATGCGCCCAGCACGGCGGCAAATCCCTCGCCCAAGTGCTTGATTTCGCCAAGGCCGCAGGTGCCACCGGCATCCAGCCCTGCAATTATCATTTGAATGGCGGCAAGCTCTTCAAGTCCGCGAAAGAAATCCGCGACACCTTCGAGTCGCGCGGCATGACGCTCGACGGCATTTCCGCCCACTGCCCGTTCTGGGTCCACACCAGCGCGTGGACCGGCACCAAGTCCGGCAACCCCTTCATCGCGCCCGACCTCGCCAAGAAGTCGCCGCAGGAAATCGAGAAATGGCACGAGAACTACCTGCTCAAGCTCATGGACCTCGCCGCCGAGCTGGACGTGAAGATCATGCCGATGTTCTGGGGCGTGGCCTTCGGCTGGGAGCTGGCCACCGGCTACCCGTGGGGCTTCTGGGCCGGCGGCGGCTTCGACCTGCTCGCAGAAGGCAAGGAACGCTTCGTCAAGAAGACCGCCAAGCTCCGCAAGCACGCGAACGAACTCGGCATCAAGCTCTGCCACGAAATCCACCCCGGCACCGCCGCCAGCACCGCTGACGATTTCAACATGCTCGTGGACATTTGCGACGGCGACAAATCCCTCGCCGTGAACGCCGACCCGTCCCACTGCTGGGAAGGTGAAACGTGGGAGACGCGTTTCCTCAAGGTCGGCAGCCGCATCTACGCCGCGCATGTGAAGAACTTTGTCGTCCGCGGCGGCTTCCCGCTCCGCGCCATGCAGCCGGACTGGGGCAAGCGCGCCATGCAGTTCACCGACCTCGCCACCGGCGACCTGAACATGAACCGCTACGTCGAGCTGCTCATCCACGTCGGCTACCCGCAGCGTTACATGAAGACCATGGGCACGAAGTCCGCCCCGCTCGTGGTGGAGGCCGAGAGCGCCCACAAGGACCTCGACTACTGCTCCGCCGACGGCGTGCGCTACGTGAAGAACAACCTGTGCTTCCCTGCGGCCGCCGGCTCCTTCGAGGACGGCATGGGCGCGTAAGCACAGCCGGATTTCCTTTCACGCAAAGGGCGCGGAGCGATCCGCGCCCTTTGTCTTTGAACCATCCCGAGCCAGGCTCAATTGACGACGTTGCGCGGAGCACTGCCGAGCAACACGCGCCGGACATTCTCACTGCCCTTCACCCGCAT
>JBAYGL010000237.1:0-8038 GCA_041666725.1 Limisphaerales bacterium | reverse complement strand
CCGGTCGCGCGAGCGGTTCACCCAGTCCACTTCCGCCGCCGCCCCGGGTGCGGTGAAGCGGATGCCCCAGATCGGATCGAACGCCCGGGCCGAAAGCGAATACCGCATGTCGCCGATGACCGCACCGAGGTGCGGCGCTGGGGCGTCACCGGCGGCACGCACGAGCATGTGCTGCGGCTCATCAGGCAACTCCAGGCGGGGCCAGGCTTCTTGTCCCCCCGGGCCAATCGCTGGCATCGCTTCGCGATGGCAGAGCCGTCCCTTCGTCTGGATGCTTGCATGAAATTGAGATGCACCCGATCTGGCAGCAGTGGGGCGGCGGTGGGCGTGATGGCAAACCGCCCTCTTTCCAAACCGCTGCCCGTCGTGTTCACTCACCGGACTTTATGAGCAAAACCGCTTTGTTGTTCGCAGGCCAGGGCGCGCAGACCGTCGGCATGGGCGGGGATCTCGCCGCCGCGTTTCCCGCCGCGCAGGCGCTCTTCGACCGCGCCAATGCCGCGCTGGGCTACGACCTCGCGGGCGTGTGCTTCAACGGCCCGGAGGCCGAGCTGACCAGGACCGAGAACGCGCAGCCGGGCATTTTTCTCGTGAGCTGGGTTGCGCTGGAATTGCTGAAGGCCCGCGTGCCGGGGCTGAAGTTCGAGGCCACGGCCGGCCTCTCGCTCGGCGAGTTCACCGCGCTCACGGCGGCGGGCGCGATGAGTTTCGAGGACGGCCTGCGCGTGGTGCGGCTGCGCGGGCGCTTCATGCAGGAGGCCTGCGAGGCGACCAAAGGCGGCATGGCCGCGATCATCGGGCTGGATGAAGGTCCGACGCGCGAAGTCTGCGCCGAGGCGGGCGTGGAACTCGCGAACCTCAACTGCCCCGGCCAGCTCGTCATCTCCGGCGAGGCGGACAAGATCACGAAGGCGTGCGAACTCGCGAAGGCCCGCGGCGCCAAGCGCGCGCTGCCGTTGCCGGTGGCGGGCGCGTATCACTCGCGGCTCATGGCCGGCGCGCAGCCCAAGCTCCGCGAGGCGCTCACGGGCGTCACGCTCACGGCGCCGGTTGTCCCTGTCATCGCGAACGTCACCGCGCAGCCGCACGGCGCGCCCGCGGCCATCGTGGACACCGTCGTCGCACAGGTCACCGGCTCGGTGCGCTGGGAGGAGTCCGTGCGCTGCCTGCTCGCCCAGGGCTTCACGCGCTTCATCGAGCTGGGCCCCGGCACCGCGCTGACCGGCTTCATGAAGCGCATCGACAAGACCGCCCAGGTGCTCAACGTCGCCGACTGCGCGAGTCTTGAAGCGACGGTGAAGGCGCTCGGCGCGTAAATCCGTTTCGAGTTTGGAGTTTGTGGTTTCGAGTTGGGCCTCGTTAATCCGGGCGCGGCTGAACTCCCAGTCTTCAACTCGAAACCCAAAACTCCAAACTCGAAACGAGATTCGTGTTCACTTCGCGCAACCACACCGCCATCGCCGCCGGGCTGTTCTGCGCCATCCTGTTCTGGGGCGCGAACAACACCGGGGTGAAATACCTCGTGCACGAGTGGCCGCCGGTGTGGATCGCGTGCAGCCGCATGTGGTTCGTCGGGGCGATCTTTTACGTGCTGCTGCGCTGGACGGACTGGTTCGGGCCGGTGCACGGGCTCACGCCCGAATTGCGCCGCAGCCTGTGGCGGCGGGCCGGCCTGAGCCTCGCCGTGTATGTCGTCACGTTCACCGTCTCGCTCAAGTTCACCTCGGCCTCGCACGTCGCGCTCTACCTCGGCACCTCGCCGGTGTGGGCGCTGCTCTGCGAGGGCCGGCCGCGCGCGAATCTCGATTCCCTCCGACGTTACGGCGCGGCCGCGCTGGCGTTGAGCGGCCTGGTGCTGCTCTTCTGGCCGAAGCTGCAGGCCGGCGGCGGGGACTGGCGCGGGGACATCCTCGCGCTCGGCGCGAGCTTCCTCTGGACGGTCTATGGCCGCCACTGCCGCGAACTGGCGCAGACGCTCAGCGGCGCGGAAATCACCGCAGCCACGATGTGGCGCGCGGCGGCCTGGCTCACGCCGGCGGCGGTGTGGGAGGTCGCGCGCGGCGGGCTCACGTTCACCTGGGGGCTGGTGGGCGTGCATGCCTACTGCACCGTCTTCGGCGGCGTCATTTCCTTCGCGTTTTACAACAACGCCCTGCGCCACTGGCCGGTGAGCCAGGTCTTCCTTTTCGGCAACCTCATCCCCGCCAGCACGATGGTCTGGGCGTGGCTGCTGCTCGGCGAACCGGTGACGCGGACGTTTTGGCTGGCGATGGCGCTCGTGTTCGCCGGCGTGGCGCTGGGCCAATGGCACCGGCGGCCGGCGGCGACCGATCCATGCCCGACGCCGAATGAGTGAGGAAATGACCGCTTGCTGACAGCACTCCGGTGAAAGTCAGGCCATCAACCCCTTCACCAGCTCCCCATGCACATCCGTCAGCCGGTAGCGGCGGCCTTGAAACTTGTAGGTCAGGCGTTCGTGGTCCACGCCCAGCAGGTGCAGCAAGGTTGTTTGCAGGTCGTGAACGCTGACGGCGTCGCTGGTGATGTTGTAGCCGAACTCGCAGGTCTCGCCGTAGGTCGTGCCGGCCTTCACACCACCGCCGGCCATCCACATGCTGAAGCAGCGTGGATGGTGGTCGCGACCGAAGTTGGGCTGGATTTTCCCCTGACAGTAGTTGGTGCGGCCGAACTCGCCGCCCCAGACGACCAGCGTGTCGTCGAGCAGGCCGCGCGCCTTCAGGTCCCGCACGAGCGCGGCTGCCGGCTGGTCGGTTTCCCTGCACAGCCGCGGCAGCGCACCGGGCAATCCGCCGTGATGGTCCCAGTCCTGATGATAAAGCTGGATGAAGCGCACGCCGCGCTCCGCCAGCCGGCGCGCAAGCAGGCAGTTCGCGGCGAACGTGCCGGGCTTCTTCACGTCCGGCCCGTAGCTGTCGAGGATGTGCTGCGGCTCGCCCGAGACGTCGGTCGCATCCGGGATGCTGAACTGCATGCGGAAGGCCATCTCGTAGTGGTCAATGCGGCTCTGGATCTCCGCGTCGGGCGTGCCGGTGATCTGGTGCTCGTGCAGCTCGCGCAGGCGGTCGAGCAGCAGGCGGCGGCTGTCCTCGCTCACACCGGCGGGATTGCCGAGGTAGAGGACCGGGTCCTTCGCGGCGCGGAAGAGCACGCCCTGATGCTTCGTCGGGAGAAAGCCGCTGCCCCACAGATGCGAGCCGAGCGGCTGGCCGCCCTTGTCCTTGGTGATGAGGACGACGAACGACGGCAGGTTCGCGTTCTCCTGTCCCAGCCCGTAGCTCAACCACGCGCCGAAGCTGGGCCGGCCGGCGATCTGCGTGCCAGTCTGGAAAAACGTCACGCCGGGGCCGTGGTTGATGGCCTCGGTGAACATGGAGCGCACGACGCACAGGTCGTCCGAAATGCCCGCGGTGTGCGGCAGCAGCTCGCTGAACCACCCGCCGCCTTTGCCGTGCTGCGCGAACTTGAACGGCGACCCGACGAGCGGGATGGACGACTGGTTTCCGGACATGCCCGTGAGCCGCTGCCCGCCGCGCACGGAGTCGGGAAGCTGCTCGCCGTGGCGCTGGTTGAGCAGCGGCTTGTGGTCGAACAAGTCGAGCTGAGACGGCCCGCCGGACATGAAAAGGTAGATGATGCGCTTTGCCTTCGGCGCGAAGTGCGTGGCGTCAAGCAAACCACGATCAGGAGAAGGAGCTGAAACCGCTTTGGAATCAAGAAGCTCTGCCAAAGCGATCCCACCGACGCCGGCACCGAAACGACTGAGGAAAGAACGGCGGTTGAACCACTGACCCGCACTAACCGGCACTAATGGGGAGTGTATTGGGGTGGGCGCAGGCGAGCTGATGCCAGCGGACTTCGGTTGCCTTTCGGTTGTCTGCTTTTCTGTCTTCATTAGTGCAGGTCAGTGCCGGTTAGTGGTGCTTTCCCGTGGTTTCAAATCACAAACCGCTTCCACTCGACGCCTTTGAGCGGCCCGAAGTTGATGAGGTAGCCCACCGGCTTCTTCGCCAGTCTCATGTAGTTGATGAGCTGCGCCTCGTGCTCCGGCAGCAACGCGGACACGGCCTTCAGCTCGGCGATGACGCCGTCGAACACGTAGAGGTCGGGAATGTAACGCTTCTTTAGTTCGCGGCCCTTGTAGAACACCGCCAGCTCCTGCTTGGCCTTGAACGGGATGCCCCGCAGCGACAACTCGATTTCGAGGCTCTCCTGGTAAATCTCCTCCAGCAAGCCGCCACCGTTCTCGTCGTGAACCGCGAACGCGGCGGCCATGAGGTCGTAACCTTCCTGGGCAAACAAGTGATTCGAGGGAGTGTTCATGGACGGAACCACTACACCACAGAGACGGGAATGGGAACCACTGACCTGCACTAACTGGCACTAATAGGAACTGAAATTGGATGGCCACAGCCGAGACGACACGCCTCGACGTCGGCGCTTTCCTCGTTTGTGTGTTTCCCGTCCTCATTAGTGCAGGTCAGTGCCGGTTGGTGGTTCCTCATCGCTTCACCACGCAGCCATCGTGATTCAGAAGCGCCTGCGCCAGCACGGTCGCTGCGGCGGCTTCGGGGGCGGAAATCTTCTCATCGCGCTTCATGTTTCCAGCCTTCAGCAAGCTCTCCGCTTCGGCAGGTTTTACCTTGAAGTGCTCAAGCTGCTCGCGGTGGAGCTGCTGCAAGATGGCCAGTTCCTTCGCATCCGGCTTGCGGCTCAGGCAGCGGAGGAAGCCGGCTTCGATCATCGCGGACACGCTGCCGTTGGCGTCGCGGTGCAGTGACTCGCCCAGTGCGCGCGCGGCTTCGACGTATTGCGTTCCGTTCAGGAGGATGAGCGCCTGCAGCGGCGAATCGGTGCGGTCGCGTCTCGAGGCGCAGACGGCGCGACGCGGGGCGTCAAAGGCGATCATGGCGGGCGGCGGGCCGGTGCGCCGCCAGTTCGTGTAAAGGCTGCGGCGATACACGCCGTCGCCGCCGGTCGGGTTTGCGGGCTTGAACGACTCGCTCATCTCGTAGGGATTCACCGGCGGGCCGCCGAGCGCGAGCTTGAGCAGGCCGGCGGCGGCGAGCGCGTTGTCGCGGATCATCTCGGCGGGGAGGCGCAGGCGCGGGCCGCGGGCGAGCCACTGGTTCTCGGGATCGTCGGCCATCGTCTTCGCATCGGCGAGGCTGTGCTGGCGATACACGCCGCTCATCACGATGGTCTTCATCAAGGCCTTCACGTCCCAGCCGCTCTGGATGAAGCGCAGCGCCAGCCAGTCGAGCACCTCGGGGTAAAGCGGCTTCTCGCCCTGGCTGCCGAAGTCCTCCGTCGTCTTCACGAGGCCCCGGCCGAAGAGGCTCTGCCAGATGCGGTTCACCGTGACGCGCGCGGTGAGCGGATGGTTCGGCGCGGTGAGCCACTGCGCGAGGCCGAGGCGGTTGCGCGGCGCGCCGGCGGGCCAGGGTGAGAGCGCGGCGGGCGTGACGGGCGGGGCCTCGGCCCGGCGCTGGTTGTATTCGCCCCGGAAGAGCACGTAGGACTTTTTCGGCTGCGGCAGCTCGCGCATGACCATGACCTCCTTTACGTCATCGGCGAACTTCACCAGCTCGGCGCGGGCGGACCTGAGCGCGGCGAGCTGCTTCGGGAACTCGGCGTCCACGACCGCGAGAAAGTAGTCTTCCAGCACGCTGCGCTCGGCGGCGGACAACTGCGTTTCAACCTTTGCCAACAGGGCGTTCGCAGGCGTCTCGTCGTGCGCCGCCAACGCTTCGAGCGGCGACAGCGCGCGACCGAACACCCGGAAGTCATCCACCGCGCCGCCCTTGAAGCCGCGGTCGCGCATCCGCTCGGCGAGCGAGATGTGGTCGTGGCCGCCGCCGGTGATGTTCTTGGTCAGGTTGTCCTTGATGACTTCGCTGGCTGCGGGCTGGCCGTTCACGAAAAGTTTCAAGCCCTCCGCGCGGCTGCTGCCGTCGGAGGTCACGACGACGTGGGTCCAAGTGTTCGTCGGCACGGGGGCCGTCGCACGGATGGATATGGCGTTGCCCGGCCAGAAGTGGATGAGCGACCACTTGAGCCGTCCGTCCTCGATGAGCAGCTCGTAGCCGCGGCTCGCGGCATCCGTCCACGCCTGCGAACGGTGGAAGATCACGGCGCGGTCCTTCACGTCCGGCGTGCGGAGCCAGAGCGACACGCTGAACGGCTCGTGACGCTGAAAGTTGCCGAGCGTGAGGTTGACCGGGTCATCGCCGGTGAACTGCACGGCCTGGCCGGAGCGGCCCAAGACGAGCTTGTTCTCGCCGGCGAGCGTGGCGGAGTTCGTGCCGCCGAGGGCGTTGGTGAACTTGTTGCCGGCGGTGAGGGCGTCAAAAGTGTAGCGGGCCAGCTCACCGGGAATTTTCAACCCGGCCGGCCGCGTCTTGAGCCACGCGGAAAAAGCTTCGCCGCGAGCCTTGCGCGTCGTGCCGACCAGTTGCTCCGCCGCGCGGACCTTCTGCTCCAGCGAGGCCAGCTTCTCCTTCGCCGGCACGTCGAGCAGCATCTGCGCGGGCGTGGGGGCGGAAGGTGTGAAGAACGAGTAGAGGCCGGCCTCGTCGATGTTCTGGAAGAAGGAAAACAGGCCGTAATACTCCTTCTGCTCGATGGGATCGTATTTGTGATCGTGGCAGCGCACGCACTCGAACGTGAGGCCGAGAAACGCCGTCGCGAAGGTCTGCACGCGGTCGCAGACATACTCGACGCGATATTCCTCCTCAACGCTGCCGCCCTCGGTCTCCTGCTGATGAAGTCGGCTGAAGGCGGTGGCAAGGATCTGGTCATCGGTCGCATTCGGCAGGAGGTCGCCGGCGATTTGCTCGGTGACGAACTGGTTGAACGGCAGGTTCCGGTTGAACGACCTGATGACCCAGTCGCGCCACGGCCACATCTCGCGTTCGCGGTCCACCTGGAAGCCGTAGCTGTCGGCGTAGCGCGAGATGTCGAGCCAGTCCACGGCCATGCGCTCGCCGTAGCGGGGCGACTGGAGCAGACGGTCCACAAGCTTCTCGTAGGCATTGGGTGAAGTGTCCTTCACGAACGCCCCGACCTCGGCGGGCGTCGGCGGCAGGCCGGTCAGGTCAAAACTCACCCGACGGATGAGCGTGTGACGGTCGGCCTCGGGCTGGAGCCTGAGCTTGCGCGACGCGAGACCGGCGGAGACGAGGGCATCGACCGGCTGCGTGGCTGCGGGCGTCCGCACCCTGGCGGCGGCTGTTTCGTTCAGCGGGATGAACGCCCAATGAACTTCATACTGCGCGCCCTCGGCAATCCACCGCCGCAGTTTGTCCACCTCGGCGGGCGTGAGGCTGGGGAGTTTGGACTTGGCGGGCGGCATGTGGTCTTTCGCGTCCTTGGTGGTGATGCGCTTGAGCAGTTCGCTCTTCTCCGGTCTGCCGGGGACGATGGCGTTCTTTTTCAGTGCGCCGTCGCGCGTGTCCAGCCGCAGCCCGGACTCGCGCTTCTTGGGGTCGAAGCCGTGGCAGAAAAAGCACCTGTCCGAGAGGATGGGCCGGATGTCGCGGTTGTAGCGAACCGGCTCGGCGGCGCGGGCCTCCGGTGCAAGGGGCGCGGTTTGCACCAGGAGCGCAAGGAACAGTAATCGCGAGTATTTCATTGCCTATAGAGCCAGACGGAAATTCGCGGCAACCCTCTCAACCAACCGCCGGGATGCCTATGTTGAAACGGGCTCATTTTGTGTCCTTTTTGGAACCGCCCCTGGTCCTTCAATCTCCCCTGCCGTCGGATTGTAGCAAAAACAAAGGATGGATTGAACGGGAGGCGTTCCTGTATTTTGTATCAAATCCAGTTGATTGAATCATGTCCAGGCGACGCTACCTCAACTTCGTAACCAAGCTCGGCAATGATCTCGCACGGGTCGCCCGCTCCGGAATCCCGCGGTTTCTGGTCCACGACTGCGGATATGTCCCGCAGCATTCGGGCTGGAACCATCCTGGAGTCGACAGCCCCTTCTGGCGCTTCTATCACAACCCCACCGCAGGAT
>JBAYGL010000236.1:0-8049 GCA_041666725.1 Limisphaerales bacterium | reverse complement strand
TCCTCGGACATGGACACCGTGACCGAGGGCCGGATGGCCATCGCGATGGCGCTCAACGGCGGGCTCGGGCTCATCCACTACAACATGTCGGAGAAGCAGCAGCTCCAGGAACTTGGCCGCGTGAAGAACCACGTCCACGGCCTGATCCAGGAGCCGATCAAGGTCTCGCCCGAGCAGTTCATCGGCGACGTGCTTGCGCGCATCGAGGAGAAGCGTTTTGCCTTCAGCACGTTTCCCGTCGTGGACGAGGGCGGAAAATTGCTCGGTCTGCTGTCCGGCAGCGTGGTGAAGCCGCGCTATGCAAAGCGCAAGGTGGCAGATGCACTCACTCCGAGGGAACAGGTCTTCACCCTCACCGAGAAGAAGCTCGGCAAGAATCCCATCGCGGCGGCGGACAAGTTTTTCAACGATCACCCTGGCATCCACAAGCTGCTCGTGGTGGATGACGAGGACCGGCTGCGCGGTCTTTTCACGATGAGCGACATCGAGCGCATCACCTCCGAGCGGGCGGCGCAGTTCAAGCCCGCGCGCGACGCCAAGTTCCGCCTTGTCTGCGGCGCGGCCGTGAGCGCGACACGCAACGCCTTCGGTGAACTGGATCGTGACCGCATTCTCGCGCACGTCGGCGAGCTCGTGGAGCGCGGCCTCGACGTCGTGGCGGTTTCCACCGCCCACGGCCACACCAAGGGCGTGGGCGACACGGTGAAGATGCTGCGGGAAGCCTTCCCGAAGCTTCCCATCATCGCCGGCAACGTCACCAGCGCGGCGGGCGTGGCCTTTCTCGCGGACTGCGGCGCGAGCATCGTCAAGGTGGGGCAGGGGCCCGGTTCGATTTGCACCACACGCGTCGTGGCGGGCGTGGGCATCCCCCAGATGACCGCGCTCTACGTCTGCTCCCGTGTGGCTGCGGAGAAAAAGGTCACGATTCTGGCTGATGGCGGAATCACGAAATCCGGGGACATCGTGAAGGCGCTAACACTCTCGCAGGCCGTGATCTGTGGCGGGCTGCTCGCGGGCTGTGCGGAAGCCCCCGGCGAAATCCTCGAAATTGGCGGCAAGCTCTACAAGCAATACCGCGGCATGGGCAGCCTCGCCGCGATGAAGGCCGGCTCCGCGGCGCGTTATGGCCACTCGACCGCCGATGCCACGCGCAAGGTCGCGGCGGAAGGCGTTGAGGCGCTGAAGGAAGTCTCCGGGCCGCTGGAGCGGACGCTCGCAACGCTTATCGGCGGGATCCAGTCCGGGATGGGCTACCTCGGTGCGGCGAACCTCGCCGAGCTTCGGAAACGCGCACGCTACATCCGGGTCAGCCCCGCCGGCATGAAGGAGGCCGGCGCGCACGACGTGGTCGAGATGAAGACCGGCACCTGAGAGGCTCGTTGCACCGGCCTGACCCGTATCAGCGAAACCGCAGCTTGCCTCCGGCCCAGTCCCGCCTACACTGCCACCATGCGTTTCCTGCTTGTCTTCGCTGCGGTGCTGGGCACGGCGCTTTCGGCGTCTGCTCAGAAGACCTTTTCGACCAAGCAGCCCAAGTCGCTCGTGCAGCTTCAGATCACCCTCCGGCAGAGGCTGTATCTCCCCGGCGAGGCCATCGAGGTTGACATCGCGATTCTCAACAATTCGGGCGGGGCGCTGACCTTCAAGCCCGAGGACGGCTGGCTGGATTTTACCGTGTGGAACATGGTCAAACCAACGGGCGAGGGGAACCCTGTGCCGAAGGTCAAACCCATTTTTATCAACGAAACCTTCACGGTGAAGCACACCGAATCGGCGCGGGCCACGGTCGATTTGTCCACGGGCTTTGATCTGGCGCGGCACGGGCTTTACCGCGTTCAGGCTTCCATGGTTTATCCCGGGGCGACGGCAGCCATCACTGCGGAGGCCGTGACCTTGAATGTCGTTCCCGGCTACAAGCTTTCCGAACTGGAGTTTGGCCTGCCTCACGCGGAGGCCGGGGTGACACCCGAAAGCCGCAAATATTCCCTTCAGCGCATCACACTGACAGAAATCAGGGAAATGCGGCTCTACGTCAGTGTCACGGACCCAGCCGAGGAAACCATTTTCCGTCAGGTCCGGCTCGGGCGCGTGGCGGGCAACGACGCACCGCCAACACGTCTGGACCGTCTGAGCAACCTGCATGTCCTCCACCAGATCGACGCGCGGGTGTTCACCCATACCACGGTGAGTCCACGCGGAGATATTCTGCTGCGGGAGAGCTACGAATCACTCGGATCCAGGCCGGGCTTCAAGGTGGACGACGAGGGAAGAGTATCTGTGAGCGGAGGAGTGCGCCGGGCACGAGCCGATGACATTCTTCCATTGAAAGCGGAGGCTGCCCCCGGCAAACCGACGCCGGCACCCTGAGCATCAGGTTGGGGTGTTCCCCTCGCGGAATCCTTCCAACCCGTTTGAGCGGGGAAAATCACGCATCGCTTTTTCGGCGTGTGCTGCGGGAAGAATCTGCGGGAAGAATCTTGCCTCGCTGGCCCGCCTGTGAAATTTTCGCCCCCTGTTTTATGGCGCACGTCAAACTTCACATCCCGGGACCGGTCGAGGTCAGCGAAAAAACCTTCAAGGCGCTTTGCTCGCCGATGATCGGGCATCGCGGCCAGGGCTTTAAGGACCTTGTCGCGAAGCTTCAGCCGCAGCTCCAGACGCGCCTCGGCACGAAACAGCTCGTTTACCTTTCCACCTCCAGCGCATGGGGTGTGATGGAAGGTGCTGTGCGCAACCTGACGCAGAAGAAAGTCCTCTGCTGCATGAAGGGCGCGTTTTCGGACAAGTGGCTCGACGTCGCCAGGCGCTGTGGCAAGGACGCCGAGGGCCTGCAGGTGCCGTGGGGATCGCCCATTCTCGCCGCCGCCATTGACGCCAAGCTCGCAACCGGCCAGTTCGACGCCCTCACGCTCATTCACAACGAGACCAGCACGGGCGCCATGTCCCCGATCGCGGAAATCGCCGCGCTCAAGGCCAGGTATCCCGACGTGATGTTCATCGTGGACGCGGTCAGTTCGATGAGCGCCGTCCCGCTGAACTTCGACGCGCTGGGCATCGATGTGCTGCTCGCCGGCACGCAGAAAGCCTTCGCACTGCCCCCCGGCCTGTCCGTCTTCACCTGCTCGCCCGCCGCGCTCGCCAAGGCTGCGACCGCGAAGGACCGCGGTTATTACTTCGATTTCGTCGAGTTCCAGAAGAACGCCGCCGAAAACATGACGCCCAGCACGCCGAGCATCCCCCACGTCTATGCGCTGGCGAGCAAGCTGGACGAGTTCTTCGCAGAGGGGCTCGACGCCCGTTACGCCCGGCACAGGCAGACCAACCAGATGACTCGCGACTGGGCCGCAAAGCACGGCTTCACGCTTTTTCCTGAAGCGGGCTTTGAATCCATCACGCTCTGCTGCGTGAACAATGGCGCAAAGCCCGGCGGACGCGCCGTGGACGTCGCCAGGCTCCAGAAGCTCGTGAAGGACCAGGGTTTCCTCATCGACGGCGGCTACGGGAAAATCAAGGGCACGACGTTCCGCATCTCGAACATGGGCGACGAAACGCCCGCAACGATGAACCAGCTCTACGCCGCGCTCGACAGCGCAATGGCGAAGCTCTGACTTGCCGGACAAACCGGTTCGTTGACTCCCTTGGCGGGCGTCCTCCCCGTCTCCATGCGGCAGCTTCCCTAGCTCCCGGCTCGGGCAAACGTCTTTTCTATTTCAGGATTCTTCCCACGTTGTCTTGAAATAGCGCCCGGAAACCGAATCATACGCCCATGCCGAACTCGCAAAAGGAACAGGTGGCCGCGTTTTACGAGGCTCACCACAGCCGTGGAAAGTATGACTACCTTTACGGCGGTGAGGACCGGAAGGAGTTGTTCGTCCGGCTTGTCGGAACGGGCAGGAATGTCCTGGAGGTCGGATGCCGCGCCGGGAACCTCACGCAGCACTTCGCCCCGGGAAACAAGGTCGTGGGCGTGGACATCGACCGTGCGGCGCTCAAACTCTTCGAAGAACGCCTCGGATGTCAGGGCCACTGGGTGGATGTGGATGCCGAGCCGCTGCCGTTTCCGGACAAATCCTTCGATGTTGTCGTGTTCTCCGAGGTGATGGAGCACGTGCGCTTTCCGCAGAAGGCGTTGGGCGAGATCCGCCGTGTGCTCAAGCTCGACGGACGGATGATCGGTTCGGTCCCGAACGCCTTTCGTCTCCGCAACCGCCTGCGCTTCCTCGCAGGCCGGCAATACGAGAGCGATCCGTCGCATATGCGCCAGTATTCGCACTCGATTCTTCGGCGCGAACTCGATCCGCATTTCCGGGAGGTCGAGATTCATCCGGTCTCCGGCCATCTGCTGGGCGGCGGCAGCACGGGCATCCCGGTGTTTCCGTGGCTGCCGTTTGGCGTGCGTGCGCTGTTCGCCCTGGACCTGGTGTTTGTGGGCACGCCGAAATGAAGATTGCCCTCATCCGGCGGCAGTTCTCCGCCACGGGCGGTGCGGAGCTGTATCTCCAGCGCCTTCTGCAGGCGCTCTTGCAGGGCGGGCATGAGCCGCATCTCTTCGCGGAATCGTGGGAAGGCCGGCCCGACGGCATTCAGATGCATCCGGTGTCCGTCGGTGGAGACCGTGCGCAACGCGCGCCCCGTTTCGCCGATGCGGTGGCGGCCGAACTGAAGAAACTTTCCTTCGACGTGATCTTCAGCCTGGAGCGCACCCATCGTCAGGACGTGTATCGCGCAGGTGACGGCGTGCACCGGGTCTGGCTTCAGCGGCGGCAGCAGTTCGCGCAGTGGTGGCGTCGGCCCTTCGTCTGTGCCGGAAGCTTCCACCGCAACATGATGAAACTGGAGGCGCGCACGTTCGACCCCGCCAACACGCGTCACGTCATTGTGAATTCCGAGATGGTGCGGCGCGAGGTGCTTGAAAATTTTCAGTTTCCTGCGGACCGCATCCATCTCGTTCGCAATGGCATCGACCTTGAACGTCATCGCCACGGCCAGCGCACGGCCACGCGCGAGCGCTTTGGGATCAAGCCCGACGACACACTGCTGCTGTTTGTCGGCTCCGGCTGGGAACGCAAGGGGTTGCGCTTCGTGCTTCGCGCCTTCAACCGCCTCAAGGCCCCGCGTGTGAAACTTCTGGTCGTCGGCAAGGGCAGGCCGCCCTTCGCCGTGCCCGACGGCACCATTTTCGCCGGGCCGATGAGCGACGTGGAAAACGCTTACGCTGCGGCGGATATCTTCGTCTTTCTTCCCATTTACGAGCCGTCGTCCAATGTCGTCGCCGAGGCGCTGGCCTCCGATCTGCCCGTCATCACCAGTTCGCTCAACGGGGCCAGCGAGATCATCACCCCCCGCAAGAACGGCACGATCATCACCGATCCGCGCGACACGGACGCGGTCGCCGAGGCGGTTCGCTTCTGGATACTTCAGCGCGGACTCGCCGAAATGCCGCCCAAGCACGAGCTGAGTCTGGAGCGCAATGTCGAGGAGACGCTCGCCGTGCTCGAACTGGCGGCGCGTGAAAACCGGCGCTGACCTGTGCGATGAAGATTTCCTTCTGCCTGATCACGCTCAACGAGGAAGCCAATCTCCCGCGCTGCCTCCGCAGTTGCGCGGACCTTGCGGACGAAATCGTTGTCCTCGACTCGGGCAGCACGGATGGCACCGAACGCATGGCGAAGGATTTCGGCGTGCGATTTGAGCATCAGGACTGGCTCGGCTACGTGGGGCAGAAGAACCGGGTGCTTTCCCGCGCCACCCACGACTGGGTCTTTAGCATTGATGCCGATGAGGAACTCTCCCCGGAACTGCGGGAGGACGTGCGCCGGCTCAAGGCCGCCGAGCCCGCCGCCGATGTAAGCGGCTGGTCCATGCCCCGCTGCGTGCTCTACGAAGGCCGCTGGATCCGTCACGGAGACTGGTATCCTGACCGTCTGGTGCGTCTCTTTCGCCGCGACCGCGCGCACTTCGCGGGTGGCAAGGTCCATGAACGGCTTGAACTCACCGGCCCCATCCAGCCGCTCTCCAGCGAGCTCTATCATCACTCATTCAAGGATGCGGGCGACCACTGGGCTCGCTGCGAGAAATACGCCCGCCTTTGGGCTGAGACGCAATTCGAGCTGGGGCGGAACGCCGGACCGCTTGCTCCCGTCACACATGCGGCCTTTCGCTGGTTTCGCGGCTACATCATCAGACAAGGCTTTCTCGATGGCCCGCAGGGCTGGCGCATCGCCGCCTTCTGCGCCCGCGAAGTCGCTTTGAAATACCAGATCCTTCGAAGGCTCCACGCCGGCAGCAGCTCGCATCCTGCTTCTTGAAGCGGCGTTCCGGTTGCCGGGGGTTGTGCTGTCCGTTCAAGGACAAGTGCTCGGGAACGGCCTTTTCCTCGGGCCGTTGAGCATCCGCCCGATCCATGTCTCGCGCACGCCCCAGTGGTAGCTGGCGAGCAAAAGACCCATCGTCACCAGCAAGATGCCGGGAAATTTGACCACCGCGGGCAGCGGCCACTTCGCCGTGATGACTTGCAGCCAGGCGACCAGCGGCAGATGCGCGAGATAGCACCAGTAGGAGGACTCTGCCAGATAGCGCATCCACGGACGGTGCTGTCCGCCGAACCGCAGGAACCATCCCGTCACGGCAAACGTCATCAACCACGCATAAAGCGCGGCGGCGGTCAGGGCGAGCAGCTTGATTTGCGGAGAACGGGCATCCGCGTGTTCGATTTGTGCGAGGTAACAGACGGCCAATGTGGCGAGTGCCAGCGCCGCAAACGTGAAGTAGGTCTTCAGCCAGCGGCGCAACGCATCGAGCTGATGACGTCTTCGGTGCAGCCACCATCCTGCAGTGAAGAAAAGTCCGTAATAAGACACCGCGCGCAGGGCGGGAAGCAGCCGCAGTCCGGCGTCGTCAACCTCCCCGAGCATGGGCCCGTTCCACAGGCAAAGAACTGTCGGTGGCACGAGCAGCAATGGCTTGGCGGGCTGGGCCAGGAACCAGTCAAACAAGGCGTCGAGCCGGGGCAGCCATCCGGCCAGGTTCAGCTTCTGTCCACCCCACGCCACCAGCGCCGCCCCGGCGTAGAACAGCATCAGCATTTCCAGAAACCACAGGTGACTGGTGGGAATGGAAAAAAGGGTCAGTTCGCCGTGTTGCACCATCGCCGGAGGAAGTTCCGCCTGCCGCTCGCTCCATGCCCACAAGGCAAGGACCAGCGGCACCAAGGTGACCATGCCCAGAAGAAACGGCACACCGATCCGGTTCCATCGCTGCTTGAGAAAACCACTCGCGCCGAGCCGGCACCACAGCAGATGTGCAAAGAACCCGGCGAGGAAAAAGAAAATCTGCATCCGGCATCCGTGGATCACCGCAACCATCAGGTCAAAGGCCCGGCTGCTGCTCACATCGCGGGCAATCCACGGAACAGGCAGCGTGATGAACGAGAGAGCCTCGTGGAGCACGATCCCCAGCAGCATCGCGACGGCACGGAGGTTGTCGAGGGCATGGATGCGCTCCCCGCGCTGCGGCAACGCAGGGATGTCAGGCACGGTGGCGGCGTTGGACATGTCCAAATCGGGGAGAGAGGAAGTGGCGGAGAGAGGGGGATTCGAACTCCCCGAAATCCGTCGAGTTTGTTAAGAATTTTCAAACTGCCTCACACATAGACTCACAAGGAAATGCCGCGCTCAAGGAAATCATCTCAGCGTGGCCCCAGTTGACTGACCCATTAAGGGCTGCCGTTCTCGCCATTGCGCGGACGGTTCGCCCGCATGGAGTCTGTCGTGAAGGGGTTTGAACATTCGATTGATCTCTGGGGAAACCCGCTAGGAAACGCTGCTCGCCAAGGAGGTGAGGCAGCGTTTTCGCTTTCCGCTGGGGACGAGCGGAGCAAGGCGGAAAACACCATCTGTCTGTCTGCTATCGCCAACGAGCAGCCAGAAGGAGCGGAGGCGGAGCGCGGCGGAGCCGCGCCCGCCCCGCTCCTTCCTTGTCTATTTGTAACAACTGCATCAGGGAATGAACCGCCACCGCTGCCGGGGCCGCGTCGCAAGCAGGCGCAAG